>CBKZPU010000005.1:0-76991 GCA_966696705.1 uncultured Verrucomicrobiaceae bacterium
GAAGTGCTTCGCGACCGGAGCAAAATGCGTGGTCTATCGTGCATTTGGCAGACTTCCTGGTGTTAGAAAGCGGTCGGCCATCCGCGGCCCTGCGACCACTTCCAGTAGTAAAGCACTCGTGACTAACGGGTTGTCTTTACCTCTTTACCATCGGGCACTTCCGCTGCTACGAGCGGTGCCGACATGAAAAATCAATTGATTCCCTTCACCCGACACTCGCTCATCGCCGCCGCCTTGCTGGCCACCGCGGCTCCCGCCTTCGCCGGTGGGACGGGGGCTACGGTCTTTGCCGCCGCCGACGTCGATGTGTCCGGAAGCCTCTCCCTCGCGGAGTTCACCACCACGCTCGACGTCAACCTTCGGCAGCAGCTTATCGTGAAGAAGTTCAACCAAGCGGACCGCGATGACGACCTTTCGATCGACCTCAACGAGTACCTGATTTTCACCGGCGAGGTGCAGCCGCCGACCAAGGACGAAGAAGATTTCGAGGAAGGCGATGAGAATGCCGATGGCTCGCTGACTTTCGAGGAGTTTGCCGCGACCTTCCCCGGTCGCCGCCCGTTGGCGAAGATCCGCAAGATCTTTCTGCGCGCCAATGCCGATGGCAACGCCACCATCTCGGCCGAAGAATGGGCCAGCTATCGCGCCGGCACGTGGGCGGAGGCTGAGGCCTACACGCTCTTCGAACTGGCGGACTTCGATGGCGATGGCGAGCTCACGCCGGTTGAGTTCGGCTACACGCGTGCCCAGGGTCTGGCTACCGCAAAGGTCATGCTCCAATTCGACAAGAAGGACAAGGATGACGACGGCGTGCTGACCACCGCCGAGTGGAAGGGCGGAGGCAACGCCGCGCTCTAATTGCTCTGCCGATCCCTCCCGGTGCCCAGGTGCCGGGAGGGACTTTCAGGCTTTAGGGAGGGCGACAAATGTCGCGGGGCGGCTGACTCGCGAGGAGGTCGTGGAGGGCGAGTCTGGACCGCCGGGGCAGGTAGCGGGTTGGTCTGGTGGAGGCCAAGCGACCGTGTTGAGACGGTCCCTTTTAAGCCAACAGCAGCTTGGCGGAGGAATTGGGCTCGCGTCGCCGTTCCCATCGCGTTGATGGCGAGAGCGTCCTGCCGCTCGCAAGAGCCGGGACTCGAGGAGATGGAGGCCGGCGTTCGACCTGAATTGAGGGGCTTCTCACAGTCCAATCGGGCGGTGCGGGCGTCGGAAATCGCGCCCTGTTAGACTGGGGTGATCCGTGCACGGATTCTGTCGCGGCCTTTTCACGACTTAACCCGGCAAACGTGGCGCGGCAGGATTGATGGCCGAACGGCGCCAAGTGCAGGTGCCTAACAATCTTGTTCAGATTTTTCTTCCGACCGGGAGCCGACAGGGCCGGAGCGATCCACTAGCAGGGGATTGCTGGAATGTCGCCGTTTTCTGCGGCGGCATGCCACCAACAACAACGCTTACCATGAAAAAGCAAAACCCAGACATCATGGCCCGCCACTCCCGCCGACAACACCTAAGCCTCTTTGCTTCCTTCGCGCTGCTCGCCTTCGCGACGGCGGCGTCCGGGCAATCGCCACCCGCGACTTTCAGCCGGACCTACACACACGCATCCGGCAGCATCACCGTCAATTTCTCGCTCCACCCGCTTCGCGGGTCGAACTACGAGGTTTACGTCCACACCGGCGGCACCAATTACACGAGCTACACGCCGACCCGGCCGCAGCGTACCTACCTTGGCACCGTGACCGGCTATCCCGGCGCGATCGCCGCGGGGCAACTGCTGGACAATGGCGACGTGCGCACCGCCATCGTCTTCGAGGACGGCACCACCTGGCGCGGGACCGGCACTTCGATGACGATCCCCTCGCCCGCCTCATGGACGCCGCACTATCCGACCGCCATTCCCGGCGCGGGAGGCGCCGGCTCGACGGTCTATGGCGCGCAGCTCGGGCTCGACCTGACCTACACGTATTACAACAAGGCCGGCCAGAACCTCGATGAGACCATCGAACGCGCCGAGTGGGCGGTGATGGACGCCAATGCCGTCTATCTCCGCGACGCCGCCATCGTTCACAAGATCGGCCGTGTGGTGATCCGCACCAACAGCGCCGACGACCGCTCGACCACCCTCGATCTCGTACGCGACGAGTGGAACAACGTGCTTCCGGTCGATCTTCCCGCCGCGACCTACGACCTGACCGGCAGCGTGGTGGTCACCGGCAGCGGCGGCCTTGCCTACGTCGGTGCGATCGGCACCAGCAACCGCTATTCGTGGAACAGCATCAGCAGCAGCTCCACCGACGGAAACTTCGCCGTCGTCTGGCGCCACGAGGCCGGCCACAACTGGGGCTCGGGCCACGACGCCGGCGGCAAGCCGGAAGGCAATACCATCATGTCCGGCAATGGCCTCAGCCGCTTCTCCAGCGGAGAGCTCGCCTCAATCCTCAGCCACCGCAACACCAAGACGGGCATCCTCGACAATCTCGGCTCCTACACCTACCCGCTGCCACCACGGGCGAATGCGGACCGTGGCAAGACACACTTCACCTTGTCGCCCCTCACGCTCGACGTGCTGGCGAACGACTCGGACTCCAATGGCCAGTCGCTGGTTATCCAATCGTTCCAAACCACTTCGCAGCGCGGTGGCACGGTTACGCGCTCGGTCGGCACCGGCCCCGGCGGGCGCGATCAACTCATCTACACTCCGCCGTCCACCTCGCAGCTCGACTGGTTCAACTACCGCATCCAAGACAGCGCCGGATATCAATCCGTCGGTTGGGTGATGATCCAGCCCGCCGACCAAGCGCCCGATCCGAACACGGTGGCCGATGTCGTTTCCGACGCCAGCGGCTCGTGGGCCACCGCCACCAACTGGAGCGACGACCTCGCGCCCGCTTCCGGCAAGCACTACGCCGTTTCCACCGGCAACACCATCGACTCGTCACCTAACAGCGGCACCAGCGTCACCTTCGCCGGCGACTCGCTTGCCCTGGAATCCGGCGGCACACTGCGGCTCGCCCACACCTCGGCTGGCGGCACCACCACGCAGTCGCTCGATCTCAACGGCGTGATCCTGCGCAACGGCTCGACCTTGCAGTCCTATAACACCGCGGCGGGAAACGTCTGGCGCAACCTTAACTCGCCAGTGGTGATCGCGCCCGGCACCGCCACCATCCGCATTCAATCGGATAGCGGCAGCGCCTACAGCAACGGGCTGCGCTTGAACTCCGGCATCTTCGGCACCGGCAACGTCAACCTTACCGGTTCGCTCCAAGGGCAGACGGGTGAACGACGATTCCTCTACATGGCGCTGCCGGACGTCGCCTATTCGGGCAACTGGACCGTGGCCGGCGACAACACCACCGACAATGCCCGCCGATTGTTCCTCGTGGCAGAAGCGCAGAACGCCCTCGGCACCGGCTTCGTCACGCTCAACACCCGCACGCAACTCCGCAACTCCGCCGTGGGAGGCCTGGACAGCCTGTGGGGCGTCACGCTGACCACTTCGACCTCGTCGCTGCAGCTTAACCAACCATGGAACAGCCCGGGCGCGAAGCTCGACGTCCAAGCGGGTATGGTCGATCTCGGTGGTGGCGCGAACACCATCGGTTCGCTCACCATCGCGGGAAATGCCATCGTTCCCGGAGTTTGGGACGCGGCCTCGCTGAACGCTCTCGGATACGGTCCCACCTTCACCGGCACCGGAACGATCACGCTGGTCGCCATTTCCTCGATCGCCAGCGGCGACTGGAACAACACCGCGATCTGGAACGACGGACTGGCACCGGGAACCGGCCGCAATCATCGCATCGCCGCCAGCACCACGGTCAATTCCGAATCCGCCTCCATCGCCAGTGGTGGAACCGTCACCTTCCCCGGCGATTGGATCACCGTGGCCAACGGCGGCACCTTGCGCCTGCGCCACACGTCGGCTGGTGGCAACAACACCCACACGGTGAACCTGAAGGAACTGCTGTTGGAAAGTGGCTCGACGTTCCAGTCCTACAACACCTCCTCCGGCAACGTGACCCGCAACCTCAGCAGTCCGATCACCTTCGGCGACTCCGGCACAGTGACGATCCGCATCCAGTCCGACAACGGCGGCGCCTATACCAACGCGCTGCGTTTGAACGGCGACCTTGCCGGCGGCAGCGACATCAACCTCACCGGCTCTTTGCAAGGCCAGACCGGCGAGCGGCGCTTCCTTTACGTCAACGCCGCCAACACCGGCTTCACCGGCGACTGGACCGTGGCCGGCGACAACACGACCGACAATTCGCGCCGCTTGTTCCTCGTCTCTGAAGAACCCAGCGCGCTCGGCTCCGGCACCGTGACCCTCAACACCCGCGCCCAGCTCCGCAACGCGGTGGCCAACGGGCTCGACAGCGTCGCGGGTGTCACGCTGACCACCACCACTTCCACCCTGCAGCTCACCCAGCCATGGACGAATTCTGTGGCCATACTGACGCTCACCGCCGGCACGCTCGACCTCGGCAGCGGCACCAGCACCATCGGCACGATGACCATCGTGGGCAACCCGGTGTCACCCGGCACCTACAATGCCGCCGGCTTGGCCGCGCTTGGCTTCGGCGGCACCTTCAGCGGCACAGGCAGCCTCGTGATCACCGGCGACTTGCCGTGAGATCTTGAAGTATCATCGGCCCCCGCATGCCCGTCATGCGGGGGCTTTTCGCGTCGGCTTGCCGAACCTTTCATGAGGCTGGAGTCGCTCAACGGTTCCCTCGTCTCGATCAGGGCCCGGCAGCGGGCGTGCGTTCCTCCACCCGGAAAAACACCCGCTGTCCGAGCAACTCGGGAGGAACCACGACGTGCTGCAGCGGCTCGACCGCCGGAATTCTCCACAGATCTTCCCAAGTCGACAGATTGGAGGAGCGCCGCAACCAGTATTCCCGGCCCATCGTCAGATGACTCAAGGGAAGGTACAGTTCGCCGCTCTCCGGATGGACCCGGAGCTGACCGATCCGCGGCGGCAACTCGGCCGGAACGTCATCCAGCAACAGCTCCACGTGGCGGTCCGTGGAGGACGCGGACGCCAAGCGTACTTCGACGATGATCCGGCGCGGAAGCGACGTGCGGGCGGCGAGAAACCTCAGATAGGTGACCGGCTCGCCTCCGATGAGATCGCCGGCACCAATGACCCGGAAGTAGTCGTCGCCATGCTTCCGGTAGAGTTCATCGCCCCCAAGGAAAAAGAGCGTGCCATCGGGCCCGCGGAAGGCCTCCCCCGAGACCGCTTTTCCGGCATTCACGGGCCGGATCACCTGCGAGGCCGGTGCCGTGATCGTGCCATCCGCCCCGCAAACCAGCAGGCCGCCGCCATACTGCCTGTTGATGCGGATTTCAAGTTCACCACCCGCGACAAACTCGAGGTCGTCGATCGACCATATGACGCCAAGCGGACTCGTCTCTCCTTCCGCCAGCACCTGCTGGAACGGCCCGTCGCCCCGGCGCAGGAAGAGCCGCTGAACTCCCGAGCTGCCGACCAGCGAGGTGTCGAAGGCGAAATCGCCGCCACGCACGGCCATGGAACTCGGAAACCAATAGGGCGTCGCCGGCCCGGAACTGCCAGGCAGCAGGGTCTCTGGAGTCACCACCGGCACCAATTCACCGTCCTCCAACTTGAAGATGATGTAGAAGTCGTTGCCGTGGGACCCCGTGCCCATGAAATAAACCTGTCCGCCGGAACCGTGGGGACGGGAAAGGGCGGAAACGCCGTATCCGGCATCCACGACTTGCTGCAAGGTGATCAGGTCGGCCGCCTGCCCCTCCCGATACCGCCGGATGGTACTACTACTCACATAGTAGAGATCGCGGGCGACTGGATCGAAACTCACCATCGGAGTGGACCGGTTCGAGGAGTCCGTCTCCGTCATGAACTGCGTCCGGACGGGATGATCGAAGCCAGCCTGGTAATGGAAATCATCCCCGACCACGAAGATCTCGTCGATCGCCAGCTTGGTGTAGAGCGTTTGCCCCTCGCGGAAGGTGCCGGCAAGCTTCTGATCCGCCGGCAGGGGGAAAGGAATCACGGAGGAAAAGACCAGATTGTCACAACTCCAGAGCCGAGTCGGTACTTCCAGCCGGACCAGGTCCTGGAACTCCGCCGGAAACGTCACCACTTGGAAATCCGGATCGCCGCCCGGACCGTCGCGCACGCCATCGAGCACCACATTGAAGCTAACCTGCGCACCGCCCGTCTTGGTTCCGATGAAGGTCACCGGCGTGGCGATGCTGGTCGAGCGGCTGTATTCACCCACCCCCATCGTCACCGGGGTGAAGGTCTTCCCTTGCACATGCTCGAACTTCAGTCCCTCGACATCGTTGCTGAAAATGGAACCGCTGGAAACCGAGTTCGAGCCACCACCTCCCACACCATCCAGACAGATGGTGCCGCGTGCGTTGGTGACCCGCAGGCCGTTCTGCTCCCAAACGGAGTAACAATTGAACTCGGGAATCTCCCAATCGAAGGTCGCCGTGCCCGCGATGGCAGCCGTCGCGAGACAGGTCGAAACCGCCGCGATGAAGATCCGGGCTCCCGGACTACCGCTTGCCCCGCGGCGGCTGAAATGGTCCCGATCCATACCGGGGAACCTTAAGTGCCTGCCTCGATCATTGGCAACTCCTTGTCGAATACAAAATCGCCGTCTCCTATCTATTAGGCGACTCCGGCGGCATCCTCCCCTTCGCCGTGTCCGGTGATGGCTTCGCGGACACGAAAGGAAGTATCTCCCTGCCACTCTCCCCGGAACGGGGTAACCCTGTTATGTTACTACGAAACTCTCCCGACGCGGGATAATTCATACTCGGCGCTTGCCGGAGGCAGGCCCGCGGGACGACCCGCCCGTAGCGTCTCCGGCCCGCAGCCGATGACAACTCCGCCGGAACTAAAACCACCAAACCCAAGAACACATGAATCCGATACGGACCCTGCAAGCGGGTGCGCTTGCCTCGCTATTGTTCGGCACCGCCGCCCATGGAGCGACGGCCGAAGTAACCAAGAGCGGCAGCAACTACATCGTGAAGGTCGATGGCGTGCAGACACTCTCGACCACCGACTACGCCGCGGCCTTGCAAAACGCCGCCGGCACCGGCAACCGGACCATGAACGTCCGCGTTCACGGAGACTGGAAGAGCCAGGTCAGGATGCGCACGACCTCTTCCTTCAACTACCTGACCACGAACTATTCCTACGCCCGCACCAATGTCCCGGCGCTGTATGCCTACAAGTCCGGCGGGATCCAGATCAACGGGCTGATCATGCTCGGCTACCCGACCTTCGGCATCCGCCTGAGCAGTTGCGGCACGCCGCGGATCACCAATACCACGGTCGATTGCCGCAACACGACCCAGCCGGCGGTCGCGATCCGCATCGACTCCGAAGGCAGCACCCGCACCACCGGGCTCTACGCCCGCACGGTCAAGGTGATGAACATGGTCTCCGGCGACAAGCAGGGCTTCGAGACCTACAGCATCGACGGCTACGACCTCAGCGGCATGGAGGGCACCAGCCTGGGCGGTTGCGGCGTGCTCATCAACGATGGGCGCAGCGGCACCATCGGCACCTCCAAGAACAACGACTGCGGCAAGGGCACCACCTATGCCGGCCTGCGATTCGCCAACAACTGCGACACGGCCTCCGTGTCCGACTGCAACTCGACGGCCTCCGCCCGCGGCCTGTTCATCCTCAACAGCGCCAACGTGACAGTGAACAAGGCGACCATCAGCAACTGCCGCACCGACAGCATCTGGATCCAGTACGGCAGCAACGACCGCGTGAGTTCCGGCTCGGTGACCACGAGCCCGCGCCCGGTCATCACCAGTTCGCCGGGCAGCTCGATCAACGTGACCTACACGCCCTGATCGATACTCCCCGCGGTTCCAAGGCCTTGCCGTCGTCAGGCGACAAGGCCTTCACGGCCGCGCACTCACCGTAGCCCTCTTGGCATCCGATGAAGACCCGAGCGATCTTTCCCGCCCTGTGCGGCCTCGCGGTTGGCGTGACATCCGGTTACCTGCTCGCCCGCCGTCCGGCGGCAGTGGGTTCCGGCATGGCGACCGCGGAAACGAAACCTGCCGAGCGCGCCGCGACCGTCGGCGACCGGCAGCACGAGCCTTCCCCCGCCGGCCTGCTGCGGGGCGGCATCTGGCGCGCCGATGACGCGGGCCTCGCCGCGCTTTCGCGCCTTTCCGCCGCACAACTCAAGTCGCTCGCCATCGAGCTGGGCGACGACCTTCGGCATCCCTATCAGAAAGAACTACGCGAGTCGTACTTCCGCGCCTGGGCCGCCCGGGATCCGCTGGCCGCGCTCGCCTTCGCGGACGCCCAGCCTTCGTCCGCCATGAAGGAGGAAATGCGCGCCGGCCTGCTGCGCGGCTGGGCCGCCGCCGACCTCGATGGCCTGCTCGCGTGGATGGACACGCAGGCCGACGGCCCCACGCTTCATGAGGCGGTGCGCATCTCGATCCCGCAGCTCGGCACGCTCGATCCGCAGGGCGCGCTCGCGCTCACCGCGAAACTGCCGGCCCATTTCCGCGGTTCGGCCTACGTGGACGTGTTCTCGTCCTGGGCTCTCATAGACCCCAAGGCCGCGGCCGAGGCCCTCGGCGGCATGACGCTCCCCGACCGCGACCGGCTCGCCGCGCAGAAAGCCCTCGCCGGCGGCTGGGTCGTCGCGGATCCGGAAAGCGCGCTCGCCTGGGCATCCTCCTTGCCGGCCGGAAAGCAACGCCTCGACACGCTGCAACTCCTCGCCGCGGTGTGGGCGGAGAAGGACCCCGGCGCCGCGATCCGCCACGCTGAAACGCTCGTCGCCGGCGAGGAGAAGAAGCGCTTTCTCGACTCCATCGTCACCAGTTGGCCGCCCGACCGCATCGGCGAGGCCTTTGACTTCGCCACCGGCATCGTCAATGCCATGGACCGCGACCATCTCTCCCTTGCCGCGCTCGAATCGTGGTCGCGAATCGATCCCGAAAAGGCCCGCGCGCGGATCGAGGAATTGCCCCACCGCCCGTTCCGCCAGCGCGCGATGAAAGCGCTGGCGATGCAACTTTCGGCCAGCGATCCCAAGTCAGCCCTGGAGTTTGCCCGCGGTCAATTGCCCGCAGGCAAGGCCCGCACCGAGGCCGTCGCCGCGGCCATCGACGGGCTCGCCCAACGCAGCCCACAGGAGGCCGTCGCACTCGTCGCTGCCTTGCCCGCCGGCCAGGAAAAGACCGATGCCATCCTCGCCGCCTGCCGCACCCTTTCCGACATCGACCCCTCGGCGGCGACCGGTTTGTTGGATCAATTGCCCGACGGCCAAGCGAAGTCCGACGCCGCGATGCAACTCGCCTTCGGGATGGCCGCCCGGAGTCCGGACGCCGCCAAGGCGTGGGCGCAGGGCCTGCCCGAAGGCCGCATCCGCACCGACGCCCTGCTGGTGGTCACCGACAGCCTGATGGAAACCGATCCCGCCGCCGCCGCGCGGTGGGCCACCACGCTCGGCGACGCCGACGGTCGCGCGCGGATCGAGGAACGCATCGCGAACCAGTGGGCGCAGCGCGATCCCGACGCCGCCATCGCGTGGCTCGGTCGCATTTCCGATCCCGCGGTGAAATCGATGGCCCTGGCCTCCGCGGTCGAGGCGCTGGCCTACACCGATCCCCAGAAGGGGCTGCAGCTCGCGCTTTCCCAAGGCGACATCGACCCGCAGCGCCTGCACACCGCCATGGGCAGCCTGGTGAAACAATGGAGCGCGAGCGACCTCGACGGCGCCATCGCCCAAGCCAACCAACTCAAGTCGCCCGAACTTCAGACCTCGTTCGTCTCGCACTTGTTGGAAAACGTGTCGAACGAGAACCCGCACCAGGCGGCGGAACTCCTCACGCGCTTCGGCCACGTGCCGCTGCACCTCGACACGGTGGGCAACGTGGTCATGAATTGGGCCCGCCAGGATCCGGCCTCGACGGCCAACTGGGTCAACGCCTTCGCCGATCCGGAACTGCGCGAGGTCGCTGTCCGCAACGTCGTACAGGAATGGGCCAACCAGTCGCCGGAACAAGCTGGCGACTGGTTGGCAGGCATTCCGCGGGAGCCGTGGCGCGACCACTTGGTGGCGGACTTTGTCCATCAGATCGCCCGCGACCAAGGCGAGCTCGCCGGCAAGTACCTGCAGCACATCCACGACCCGGAGTTGCGGAAGCAGGCGGCCGGGTCTCTGCCGGCGAAGTAGGAAATCCTCAGCCCTTCGCCGCCGCGGCCTTGCCGGCATTGTAGCTGTTGATCAGGCAGCGGTAGCTTGGCAGGTGGTTCGAGAACAAGGTGCCGAGGCCTTCGATGTCGTTGCGCCAGTCGCGGTGAAGTTCACAGGCGACGCCGAACCAAGTCATCAACTGGGCGCCCGCGGCTTGCATGCGGGACCATGCCGCCTCGCGGGTCGTTTGGTTGAAGGTGCCGGAGGCATCGGTGACGACGAAGACCTCGTAGCCTTCCTCCAGCGCCGACAGCGTCGGAAAGGCGACACACACCTCGGTGACGATCCCAGCCACAAGAAGCTGCTTCTTGCCGGTGGCCTTAACTGCTTTGACGAAGTCCTCGTTGTCCCAGGCATTGATGTTGCCCGGCCGGGCGATGTAGGGAGCGTCGCGAAACTGCTCCTTGAGTTCCGGCACCAGCGGGCCGTTCGGGCCGTCCTCGAAGCTGGTGGTGAGGATCGTCGGCAGCTTGAAGTACTTCGCGATGTCACCCAGCGCGAGGACGTTGTTCTTGAAGTCGTCCGGCGAAAAGTCGTGGACCAGATTGGTGAGGCCGGTTTGGTGATCGACGAGGAGCACGGCGACGTCGTTCTTGTCGAGGCGGCGGTATTGGAAGGAGTTCATGGTAGGTTGCTGGATCGGGTTATGACACTCCGCCGTGAAATCACGGCGTCGGCAGACCCATCCTTTGTAGCACCGTTCGCAGCGTAGCGAAAATGCCATCCAGACATGCTGAGCATGCGCCGGGCACCGCTTCACCTTCGGAGGTGAAATTCAAGCGCTGCGATGACCAGTCATCCTTCGCCGGTTCCACCTCCCGCCATTAAAGCGACTCTCCATTCCCGCCACCCAATGGGCGAATGTCGCCGCTTGGAAATCCCCAAGCCGGCACGTGCCACGCACGCGATGCAAGCAGCCATAGCCAAACGCCGCACGGCGGGCGCTGAACTCGTCCGCCGTCCGCCGGGAATGCTCCTTGGAAGACGCGTCTAGCAATTTTTTCCAAAAATGGCTTGAATATCACTTTTTATCCATACTAGTGATTGAATTAACCCTCTTCGCGGATCATCCCCCGCTGTTGAGGTCGGCGAAAATGCGTTGCTTCTGCCAAGAATGCATCCTCGGCAATCGCCACCCGGCGCAATCGGGTCACCGGAATGTCCGGTCGGACCGCTCGAATGCTCGGCGTGATTTCCCTCATGCCGCGGCACCATTCATCGCCCGGGGACGCGTGATGAAGTGGTTCGCGCCGGGCTCCACCGGTCTCATCGGTGCCCCTCTCGCGTGGCGCGAAAACGCCACGCCCTCCGCCAAAGATAACGCGTGGTGCCGGAACGCGTGACCGTGCGCACCCCACGGTGCTCACGACAAGACCCCGGCAATCCCCAACCCAAGAACCCATGACCCTTGATACCCTAACCTGTGATAGCCCGGCGGCCGCCAGACCCTTATCTCGCCGCCGCAATCCCATTCGCTCGCTTGGCCGTTCGCTCGCTCTCGGCTTGGCGTGTTTGCTGGCACCCGCCAACCCGGCGTCGGCCCAATTGCCACCCTCATCCTTCACCGCCAATTTCACCAACGGCGGCAACTCGGTGTCGGTGGATTTCAGCCTGCATCCCATCCGCAGTTCGAACTTCAGCGTGATCGTTCAGAACAGCGCCGGCGGCTTCGATCCCTTCACGGCACCGGCACCGGCGACCTACTTGGGAACTCCCGTGGGCGTGTCCGGCGCGCTCGCCTGCGCGACCCTTAAGTCCAACGGCACCTTGCTGGCCCGGATCATGTTCGAGGACGGCACGACCTGGACCACCAATGCGGGCACCGTGGCCGGCGGATCGGCCAGTACATCGGGAAGCCCGAATTGGACGCGCGCCTGGCCGTCCTTCACCATCGACAGCGGTGGTGCTGGTGGCAGCGTGCAGGCGGCGGAACTCGGCGTCGATTCGAGCTACGACCACTTCCTGCGAAGCAGCCTCAACCCCGCGGACAATCTTTCCATCATCGAGCACTCGGTGATGTGCGCCAATGTCCTCTACCTCCGCGATGCCGGCATCCTTCATCGCCTGGGACGCGTGGTGATGCGCGGCAACCAGACGCAAGATCCCTACCGGACGCTGACGGGTGGCAACCTGCTCAACGAAACGCAGAACCAATGGAACAACGTGCTGCCACCGGGCACCCACGATGTGGCGGCCATGGTCTCCGCGTCGTCGGTCGGTGGCGGTCTGGCATGGGTCGGCGTGATCGGCTCTTCCAATCGCTACTCGGTCAATGACAGTGATGCGAATGGCGATTTCAGCGTCGTTTGGCGGCACGAGGCAGGCCACAACTGGGGATCGAATCACTATGAAGGAAATGCCCCGGAAGGTCCGACGATCATGTCCAACAATTCGCTGAGCCGGATTTCCACACCCGAGCTGGCGAAGATCGTCGGCCATCGCAATACGAAGCTGGCCATCCTCGACAACTTGGGCAGCTACAGCTTCCCGTTGCCACCACGCGCCTCGCTCGACTTCGGCTATGCCAATGTCGGCGGCAACGCCGCGTTCGACGTGCTGGCCAACGACCACGACAGCAACTCAGACGGTATTTCCATCCAGAGCTTCGACGCCACCTCGAACCTCGGAGGCGCCGTGTCACTCGCGGCCGGCGACCAGTTGCAACTCCAGAATGTCGCCGCGCATGGCCAGATGGATTGGTTCCAGTATCGGATCGTCGATACCACCGGCCGCACCGCCACCGGCATCGTGTATGCGCAGGGGGAAATCCCATCCAGCAAGCTGACCGGCACCGGCATCGGAACTTCGGGTGCCTGGTGCTGCGGCAACACCTTCGACAAGGCGCTCGATGGCAACCTGGCCACCTACTACGATGCCGATAGTGCATCGGGCGATTGGGTCGGTCTCGACCTCGGTGCCGGCAACACCAGCGCGGTGACCAAGGTGCGCTATGCGGCGCGCGCCGGCCACGAGGGCCGCATGACGGGCGGCGTGATCCAAGGCTCCAATAGCGCCGACTTCAGCAGCGGCGTCGTGACCTTGGGCACCGTTGGCGCCGCGCCCGCGTCCGGCGTGCTGACCACCCAGCTCATCCTGAACAACAGCACGGCCTACCGCTACGTGCGCTACCTGAGCCCCACCGACGGCTGGTGCAACATCGCCGAGATCGAGTTCTGGGGCAGCGGCATCAGCGCACCGCCCGCGCCGATGGGATTGGTCGCCACCGCCCTGAAGCAACCCGGGCGCATCAAGCTGACCTGGAACGCCTCCAGCGGCGCGACCAGCTACAACATCAAGCGCGCCACCACCAGCGGTGGCCCCTACACCACCGTGGCAACCTCCACTGGCACGACTTACACCAATACCGGCCTGACCAGTGGCACCACCTACCACTATGTCGTCTCGGCGGTGAACACCTCCGGCGAAAGCGGCAATTCCAACCAAGCCAGCGCGACTGCGAAGTAACGCTGCATCACCAGAAGGAGGGATCACCGTCCGCGGTGATCCCTCCTTCGAAGCCCCATTTCGATTCACGCCATGAAACCTCATCAACGTTGTGGAGCGATCATCCTCGGCGCCGCGATGCTCGCCACGGCAGTCGTGCTCGTCATTGCACGCTGGTGCCAACCGGCGACCGCCTTAGCCGGCGAAGCCGCGGTGATCTCCCATTCCGAGCGTGACGCCGGACACTTTGTTGAAATTCCGCGCGCGTCGGAGATCGTCCCCCAAGCCGGAGACAGGCTTTCCGGGAAAATTGGACCGCGCCTGCCGCGACCCGATCCTGCTGCCGGGATCGACCAACCTCGTCCCGGCGAAATGGTCTATCAAATGGACAACCTCCCCAAGGAGTGCGGCACCTATTGGGTCCAATCTTCGAACGGCGAGTACAGCCGCTTGTCGGTTTGCCATCCCGAGAACCATCCCGGTCGCGGTCACTAGGCGACGCACATCAGCCTCAAAGCTCTCCGTTCTCACAAGCGAGCCGCCTCCGCAGCACGCCGCAAGGCAGTCGCTTCCGCCAGCACGGCATCGAGAGCCTGCCTCACCGGTAGGGCTGCTGCTCCCTCGGCCTCTTGGGGGTGCCGGTCCTCGTGATCGCCAAGACCGGCATCACGATGGGCGCGCATGCGGGCGGCGATCGACTGCTTCACTTCCTCGGCATTGTCGATGCCACGGAAGTACGCGGTGTGAAGGTTGAGCCCGGGATGCTGTTGCTCGCCCGCGACGTGTCCGCCGCCCGCGGTCTCCACCTTCAGGTCGGCGATCCCTAGCAAGCGCTGGATCGGCCCCTGGGTCACCGACAGGTTTTGGATATTGGCGAAGGTGAAGGTGATCTCGCGCACCGTTCCCACGCCCTCGCGGATGCGCAGGCTGCGGTCGGTGACGAGATACCAGCGCTTCTCGTAGTCGAGCTGCACCAGCGCCAGCGAGAACAGCGCTTGGCAGACCAAGATCCCCAGCACCACGAATGCCAAGCCAGCCACGACCGCCGCGGCCGTCCCCTCGCGGTTCACCATGAGCACGATCGAGATGATGGACAGCGGAATCAGCACGACCAGCAATGCCACGCCATTCCGGATGCCCCACATCACGCGAAGGTATTTGAGATACTTTGGAGCCGCGCGGAAGACGCGTGCCGAGTGCTCATCGCCCGGCGGTGGCTGGGGCTCCGGCGGGATCCGCAGCCACTTCTCACAAAGCCCGCGAAACAGGCTATACATCGCCGCCTCCTTTCTTTCCTTCGAGCGCTTCGCGCGTCCGGCGCAACTCGTCGCGGATTTGGGCAAGCACCTCCACCATTCCGGCCGGCGATTCACCCGCGGCGGCATGCCCTCGGTGAACCGCATCCGTGGTCTTCCCGCCGCCTCGCGCGCCGCGCATGCGTGCGTAAAGGAAATCCCGGATTTGCTCATACTCGCGGAAGCCCTCGATGACCAGTTCGGCACCGGCGTTGCCCGAGGCGGTCTGCACCTGGACATCGGCCAAGCCCAGCCATCTCTGGATGAACCCCGAGCGCAGGTGGATGTCCTGAATCCGGGCGTAGGTCAGATTCACCTCCCGCCGGAACAAAATGCCGACCTTCATGTGAATTCCCTCGTCATCGAAGCGATAGCGCAGCGTGTGGTAGCGGAAATACAGATAGGGAAACGCGATCAGGATTCCCGGGCCGCTGAGGATGGCGCGGATCACATACAGCTTCCACAGCACCGGATCGGGCCGTTCGAGGGCGAAAATGCCGGCAACGTTTCCGTCGGATTTCACGGCCAATACTGGAAACGGTTGGGCGGGAGCAGTCAACCCCGCCCCGGTCCACCCCGTGATCTAACAGTCTCCCCTCAGTCGATCCGCCAATCCCTTCCGAGCGAAGTCTGCTTGTCGGCTTGGAAGACCGTGCGCCTCAGATACTCCGGCTGGATGAAGGGGTAGAGCGCCCTCTCTTTCTCCGCCAGTTCGGCCACCGTGAGCACCGGCAGCAGCGGGATCCCACCCGGTCCGCGACCGTAGGTGACGCCCTTCTTTTCCAACATCACTCCGGCAGCGAAGATCCCGCCCTCGTCGCCCACGATGATGTCGAGCTTCACCGAATCCTGCGACCGCAAGGTGAACCATTCTCCGTGATAGAGCGGGCAGTTCTCCTTGCCCGGCGTCGTGACATTCCCCAGCGGCGTCCGCGTCCGGCCGGTATAGCCGATGTCGGAGGCGTCGAGGACGATCTTGCCACCGATGCCGACGACCAGGCAGTTATCGCCCCAGCCCACCAGCCGGTAGGTTCCGGGATCGGTCACCTTCACGGTGCCGGAGTAGTGGGCGATCCAACTGCCCGCCCCGGCCTCCGGGCACTGGAAGGCCTTGCCCGCCTCGTGGTCAGGGATGCCCTTGAAGGCGAAGGTCTTCGCTGTCAGCCGGGTGGATGAAGTGAAGTGCTTGTATTTCCTCGGGGGCCCCCAGCGCGAACTCTGGGTGAAGCCTTTGACGATCTCGGTGAAGGCCGGCCGGTTGTGGGACTTGATCTCCGTCGGCTTGCCCCGGGAGTCGCGCTTGAAATCGTAAAAGGTGCCCACCAATCCCAAGCCGCCGCTGCCACCAAAGGGATTGGTCGCGATGAAGCTGCGGCCAACTCCCGGACCGCTGCCCGGGCCGGTGCCCGCTCCAGTGCCGGACCCGATTCCCGTCCCGTGTCCCCCGCCCGCGCCGCCGCCACTGCCCACGCTCGCCGCTCCCATCTCCATCGGTACGGAAAGCTCCGGCAGCTCCGAGCTGGCATCCGGCAGCGTGAACGCGGCGGTCGTGCTGGTGGAGGCGATCCGCTTGCTGAGTTGGGGCGACGTCACCTGCTGGTGGACGCGCTGCTGGATCTTGTGCGCCACTTGGCTGCCTTCATTCCCGCCGCCTCCCCCGCCGCCAGGAATGAAGTCGATCTTCTCCTGGGGTGGTTCGATCCAGCGGATGAAGAAGAACGCCGCCAAGAGGATGAAGATCAGGTGGACCACCACCGAGAGAGAAAGCGCACTCCCACCCACCTTTTCCCAAGCGCCCCGACGTTTCTCCTCAAGCAAGAAGGGTTCCGGCGGAAGAACCGGCCCCGGCGCGGGTGGTGGCTCGGACTTCGGAACTGCGGAGATCGGATCGAACAGCGGATTGAACGGGCGGGGACTTGGCCCTTTTCCCTTGGTGCCGGGAACGGGCGGCACCGGTGGCCGAGCGGCACCTTGAGCCCGACCACCGCTTGGCCCGCCGCGCTTTTCCATGGGTACTGGTGGACGGGGGTGACGACGAGAATTCATGACAAGAATGACCAATCGGCGCTACCGAATTCCTGCTGGATCGCGAATCGAAAATTGCAGGAACACCGGCTCAAATCGCCGTTCTACTCCAAATATCTCGCCGCTCCAGCCTAATCCAACCCTCCCCCATAAAAGACAATTCCGTCCATCCCGATCCGGAAATCCGAGCGCACAGTCACCCCGATGCAGGCACCGGATGGCTTCCCGACACAGCGAGAATCCCCCAACTCACGAGAGCCCTCCCAATCCCGCTCTGCGCCGGTTAGAACGTCAGCATGACCTGCGTGTAGAGCCAATCGGCATCCGTGGTGGCGGCCACCGAGTCCTTGACGTGGTCGCCCACGAAGAAGTGGCCGTAGCCGAGCTGGAAGTTCGCCCACGAGGTGACCTTGTAGTTGGCGTAGAGGTCGAGTTCGGTTCCGACGAAGGAACTGGCGCCCGGGTTGATGCCATAGCCGTTGCCCGCACGGCCGCCGCCGGACTCCGGGTAGAAGAAGTCGCTCGTGTCATCGAGCCAGAAGGCCAGGAAGTCGGCGTTCAAGGTGAGCCCTTCGACCGGCTTGACCGAAAAGGTCAGCTTGGGAATGTGCATGTTGCGGGCACCGGTGAGATCCATCAGCCCATAGGGCCGGTGCTGCGTGCCGAAGAGGTTTTCGAAAGTCTCCACCTCGTCGTCATTGGGATTGCTGTCGCCGGAACCGTGGTCGTAGCCAATGCCGAGCCGCGGCGTGCCCCACGCCTGCTTCCAGGTGTAGCCAGCATTGGCGAAGACAGCGTAGGAGTTCTGATCGAGCCGGCGGTTCTGCGCGCGGTTGAAAACGCTGCCGAACTGATATGCCGCTTCCAACATGTAATCCCACCCACCCCACGCTTCCGGGTCGGATTTCCAAAAGGTACCGAGCGTGTAGATATCACGCTGCGTCGATGGCGTGCCGGGATTGCCGGGCGCCACCGCGTTCGGTCCCTTCACGCCGTGGTTCCGGGCGAGGAAGTAGAATTGCGTTTCCTGGCAAGGAATGAGGTGCTTGGAACCGGCATAGACGCCCGACAGGGAGTCGTAGTCGTTGCTGACGTTGAAATTCCCGTCGTCGGGAATCACCACGCGAGCGGTGAAGGCATCGATCCAGCCGAAGGAGTTCTCGAGGCGCAGCTTGATCGCATCAAAGGAGCGGCCGGTGTTGTTCCAGTCCCCTTTTCCGACGAATCGCTCGTCGCCGTAAATCAGCTCCTGGCGACCTATCTTCGCGGTGAGCGGAAACTCCTTGGCATTGCCGAGCACAAGGAAGGCCTGATGGAGATCGAAGGCATCGTCGGCGCGCAGATCCTCATGGCCGGAGGCGTCGCGGCCTTCGATGAAGAACGAGAACCAGTCGTCCTTGAAGCCGAGATGGAGCTTCTCTCGCAGGTAGTTCGCCTCACGGCCCCGGGCGATGCCATCGACAAAGTCGGTGTTCGCCACGACGCCGGCGTCGTCCTTCATTTCATAGCGCGCCCGGACTTCCGCCCCGATGTCCCACGGCGTGAAGGCCAGCGACCACTCGATGAGCTGGGCATTCAGAAACGCGGGCCCGGTTTTCTCCGGGGCGGCGAAAGCACTGCCGAAGCCGGGAAGAAGGAGGCAAGGAAGGACAACCCGTCGCATGACAAAGGAAGCTAACAAGCCGATCCATTTTGGAAAGTAGAACGCCAGCCAACCGGCCGGAATCGGAACATGATAGCAATGATCTCACTACATGGCGTCCGACACGGTGGGTTCTCTCCGGAAGCCACCATGTCGTCGCCTGAAATCGCCGGCGCGCTCAGGACGCCTCCCTGGCGATGTGCCGCGCCACCAAGGCAGCGCCGACCGCCTGCGACAGCTCGCCGAGCGTCGCCGGGACGATGCGCAGCATCTTCCGCTGCGTGGGCCAGAGATACTTGAGAGCGGTGTCCCGGATGCCGCCGAGGTAACGCTCGCGGAATTCGATCGTGGTCGAATCGGGGTCGATCAAGCCACCGCCGATCACGAAGCACCCCGGATCCACAGCCATCGAAAGCTCCGCCACCAGCAGACCCATCGCCTTCGCCTGCAAATCGAATAGCTCCAGCGCCAAGGCATCGCCTTGCTGGGCCAAACCGCGGAGCTTCAAGACGCGCTCCTTCTTCCCAAGGGAAGCATCCGCCAAGACGTGTCCGGGGAAGCGAGGCAAGGCGCGCTCCAACAACCCCGGCAGACCGGCAAGACTGGTGTACATCTCGTAGCAACCCCAGTCGCGGCCACAGCCACAGGTCAGGGCATCCACGCCCAACAAATGCAGCGGTGCCGCCAAGTGACCACTCTCCATGCCGGCCAACGTATCGCCATCGAGCGGCATGCCGGAGGCATCGACATACGCGCCGCCGAGGCCGGAACCCGGGGCGAGCATGACCACGCTGCAAGGATCGGTGCCACGAGCGCGATGCGCTTCCGCGACGCCGCCGAGATTTCCGTCGTTGCCGAGGGCCAGCGGCAGGATCCGGCCGGACTCGCGCTCAAGCGCGGCACGCAGGTCGTTCTCGACATTCCAGCCGTCGAACTCCGCGGGCAGGTTCGGCGAGGTATCGAGCACGCCATAGCTGCGGCGCGGACCGGGCACTGCAAGGCCGACGCCTTCCACTTGAGACCAAGCCAAGCCGTGTTGCGCGAGGAACTCGTTGATCGCACCGATCCACGCGCCGATGACCGCGGCGGTACCCCCTTCGGAACAAGTGGGCCGTTGCAGCAACTCGCTGGGAAAGATCGATCCGTCGTTTCGCACCGCGGCGATTTTGGACGTGGTGGCACCGCTATCGATGCCGATGAAAATAGGTTCGCTCATGAGTAGGTAGGTCGGCGCGACGCTAGGGATTGACCCGCTGGCAAACAAGCCCGCCGCGGGCGAAATCCTGGCATCGCGGCAAACGGGAATCACCGGCCCATCGCCGGAAAGGTGCGGCTCGAAACGCGGAGGAAGCGGTCTTCCGTAAGCGATCGACGCGTGATTCGCGCCTGCAATGACACCACGCCTTGCCACGAGTCATTCCTCCTGATGTCTTCACCCCTGTCGTCTGATCGGAGACCTATTCTTCTAACCATGAAATCGCATTTGGCACTCTATCCTCTCGCCGCCCTCATCGCCTTCACCCAGGTCAGTTGTGTCGTCGGCACGCGAGAGATCGCGATCGATGTCCCGCAAGGCAGCCGTCCCGGCGGGCGAGGTGCGGCGACGATCACCAGAGTCAGTGATTCCCGGCAGTTCCAAAACAACCCGAGCGACCCCTCGACGCCCTCGGTCGATGGTGACGTCTCATCCATGAGCGCCGCGGAACGGAGCCGCTATGTCGGCCGCCAGCGGAACACCTATGGCAAGGGCATGGGCGACATCACCCTGGGCGGTTCCGCCACCGTGCCGGAGAAGGCCAAGGAAATCGTCGCCGAGGCTCTTGCCCGGGAAGGCTATCAGGTGGGCAGCGGCGGGAGCGCCGTCAGCGTGGATGTGAAGAAATTCTGGGCATGGATGACGCCCGGCATGTGGGCCATCTCCCTGGAGGCCCGGATCGAGACTGTCGTTTCCGTCGGCGGGAAGAGTGTCCGCGCGGAGGGCTACGGAAAGAATCTTTGCCAGACCGCCACCTCGGGCAATTGGGAAGAAGCCTACCGCCTCGCGGTGGAAGATCTGATTTCCAAGATCCAAGCCAAACTCTGATTCCGATCGCCACGGACCCTCATCGAGGCGTCCCGCCGATTCCAAGAGATCTGCCGTGTCGCCACGGCAGATGTCTCGCGCGGTAACGCCTCGCCCGTTATTCCCACCGCTCATGTTCGCCTCTTCCAAGTTATTCGCCGCCAGCCTCCTGTCCCTGATGGTGGCCGCTTGCGCCCCGAATGCCGCCGTTCCGCCCTCTGCCGCCAACTTGCCTCCCGCCGAACGCGTGGTGCTCGCCGGTTCGGCCACGTCAGCGCAGAAGGCCGAGATCCAAGGCCGCGCCGCGGCCCGTTTCGGCGGATTCAAAGGCATGGCCTGGGGCCGCTCCGGAGTTTCCGGCATGATCGTCGTCGCCGTGAATGGTCAGGCCGGCCCGAATCGCTACTACGATTCCCGTGGCAGCTTCAATGGCACTTGGGACGGGAGTTTCTCCATTGTTGCACAACCGGGCCAAGTGAAGATCACCGGCAAACCCAACCACTATCAGATTTCCGATCACCGCGAGCACGTGTTCGGCTTTCGCGCCACGCCGGGGCACGACTACTTCCTGGGCACCATCGTCGATGACAGTGGCGGGAAATTCCGTTGGGTGCCGGTGGTTTATGACAAGACCGCGGGCAAGGTCATCGATCTGCCGGGAGTGGAGCCGCAATCCGCGCCGAAACCGGTAACCGCGACCATTTATCTGTAGAGCCGATGGAGAGCATTGTCGCTTTGCGCCAAACCGGGGCGCGGAGCGAATCCTCTCCGGCCCATCCTACGCGATCCGCGCTTCAACGATGCTGACTGGCGAGGCCGTGGGGACCACGCGGGTCAATTTCAGTCCGGCCTTGGCAAGCAGCGCGGCGTATTCCGGCTCAGTCCGTTCCTGGCCGCCGGGACCGACGAGCATCATCATGTCGAGCATCTTGCCGGGATGAGGCGTGTTCCCCGCTGGCAGCACCATCTCGATGATCAGTAGCCGGCTCTCGGGATGCATCGCCTGCCGGCAATGACCGAGAATCGTGAGGCACTGCTCCTCGGACCAATCGTGAATGACGTGCGACAACAGGTACGCGTCGCCGCCGCCCGGAACCTTGTCGAAAAAGCTGCCCGCTTCGATCCGGACCCGATCCGCAAGGCCGCGCGACGCGATCAGCGCGGGAGCGTCTCGAACCACGTGGGGCAGATCGTAAAGGATGCCCCGGGCCGCGGGATAGTGCTCGAGGATCGTGGTTAGCAGATCCCCCGTCGCGCCACCCACATCCACGATTGTCCCGATTCCGCTGAAATCATAAGCCGCGGATACCGCGGGCGGTTCGCCACCGTGGATGCCGACCATGGTCTCGCTGAAGAGCGACGCCTCTTCCGGCCGCTGCGCCAGCCAGTCGAAGATCGGCATGCCGAAGAGTTTCTCGTATCCGCTTTTTCCAGTCTGCAGCGAATACGGCAACTGCGCGAACCCGTGCACCCACGGCTCGCTCGCCACCGTCAAGATCGTGGCCCGGGCCGATCCCGGCGCGCCGGTCTTCATTGCCTCGCCGAGAGACGTCAGGGCGAACCGGCCGGACTCGTCTTCAGCGAGGATGCCGAGGCTCGCGAGCGTCCGCATCAGACGATAAAGCGAAGGGGCATGGGTGCCGGTCAGTCCCGCCAGTGACTCGGCATCCCGCGGTCCTCCCGCCAGGTGATCGGCCAAGCCGAACTTCGCGGCGGCATACACCACGTGCGAGACCCAGTGCGCCATCGCCATCTGGACCAATTGCGCGTGAGCGGGCGGAGCTTCGTTCTCTTGGGGGACGTTCATGAGAGCTGCATGCTGACGGCGGCAATCGGGACTTGCGAGCTTTCAGATAATGCGGGCGATCCCCCCGCCTTGGGGGAGAGTTCCTTGTGAACCCGGCATCGCGGGGCTCCCTCGCGGAGAGGTGAACTGAAGCAATGGCTCCGCAATGGCCGTCAAACCCGACCTCCTCGGGGCCGCGCATGCCATCCCGGCAGCAGGAAAATGGAGAATGCCATCGAGAGCAGGATGCCGATGACGGCGACTTGGCCAAGGCTCACCAGCGCATCGCTGGAGGAAAACATCAGCGAGCCGAAGCCGATGACGTTGGAAGCGCCGCAGAAAAGCAAGGCCTTGCCGGTGCCGTTCCAGAGTTCCTTGAAGCACATGCCGGTGCGCTTGAGGGTGAGGGTGACGTGGATGGCGTAATCGATGCCCGTGCCTAGCAGCAGCGGCGTGGCCATGAGGTTGACGAAGTTCCACTTGAGGCCAAACAGGGTCATCGCGGCGAGCAGCACGAGCGCGCTGACGACCATGGTGAACAGCGCGAGAGCGACATCGCGGACGCGCCGGAAGATGAGGAACATCATCCCTAACAGCAGCACGCCCATCGGGACGAGCATGCGGGTCATGTCTTCCTTCACGAGGCCGGCGATGGCGGGCTTGAAGAGACTCCAGCCGCTGAGCCAGATGCCGTCCGCATTGAGCGCGCGCAGACGCGGGTAGCCGGGAGTGAGCGGATCGACCGAAGGATCGGGCAGGACGGAGCCGAGCACGAGTCCCCCGCCCTGCTTCTCGTCGCGCTGGAGGAAGAGACGCATGATTTCCCGCGCGGCGGGCGAGGCCGGATAGAAGCCGGGCTCGGCCTTCTCCAGGAAGCCGAGGATTTGGCGGCCGAGGGCGGTCCCTTCCTCGGTGAATCCGGCGGCATCGGCCGCAGCCAGCAGGCGCGGCGCGTCGCGGGCGATGGCGAGGAGAACGGGGCGGTTCTCTTTCTGTTTCGCAGGATCCGGCCACCAGTCGGCGGGCAGGCTGGATTCAAGGAGGACGCCATCCTGCTCCGCAGCGGTGACGCGTGACTTGGCCTCGCGGAGGCGGGCGAGCATGGTGGCATCGTCGGGTGCCCGGACGACGAGGCGGAGGAGCCGCGGGTCCTTGTCCGGGAATTTTTCGCGCATGCGCTCGAAGGCCTCCATGGCGATGCTGTTGCGCGGGCGCATGATCTTGGAGTCGAACTCGACACCGGGCATGCCCTTCCACAAGAGGACGGTGAAGGCGAGGCCGCTGATGGTGGCGGTGAGAAGCCAGGATTTCCGGCGGCGTGGGATCCACTTTGCCTCGTCCTCGGCCGGAGCGCGATCGACGCCAAACCTCGCGACCCACGGGAGATAGAAGACAATCATGAGGATGCCAGCGGCGAGCAGGCCCCAGCCGACGATGGAGCCGAGTTGGGCCATGCCGGGCAAGCCGCCGAGATTCAGGGCGGAGAAGACGATCGCGGTGGTGAGAGCGCCGCAGAGGACGGGCCGGCCGCTGGCATGGAGCAGTTTCACTCGATCGTGACCCGCGACCTTCGCTTCCTGGCAGATGACGAGCCCGTAGTCGGTGGCGAGGCCGATGAGGATTTCCGCCGAAGCGAGGGCCATGATGGAAAGCTCGCCATAGACCCACCCGGCGACGCCAAGGGCGACGGCGAAGACAAGGCAAAGCGTGAGAACGAGCCCGTGAAGAAGCATCAAGCGGCGCTGCATCCACCAGAACAACAGGGCGATGAGGGTCAGCGTGAGCCCGATGGAGCCACTCATGTCCTTTTCCATCGCCATGCCGATCTCGGACGAGAAAGCGGGCTCGCCGGTGATCGAAACACGGGTGATCGGTGGTCGGTGACCAGTGTTCGGTGAGGAAGAAGCGGATGAGTCCGGCGATGGATCGGGGGTGGCGGTGTCTTGACCGGCCTGCCAGTTCGCGATGGAGGCGCGGACGGAGTCGAGCCACGCGCCGGCTTCGCGGTAGCCGGGGATGTCGTGCGGTGCGTCGAGGAAGATCAGGTGGGAAGTGCCGTCCGTGCTGGAGAAATTGGCCCCGCCGCCGCCCCCTGAGGAACCGAGGACATCGGCCACGGCGGGATGGGCGAGGAAGCCGAAGGGATCGTGCGCCTGCAGCGCGAGGTCCTGACCGGAAAGCGAGGTCGCGATCTCCTCAAGCGCGGCATCGAGGGTGGCCTGCGAGTTTTCTGGCGAAAGGCGACCGGCGAGGGCGCGGACCTCGGCCGGGTCGGCATTGAGCCAGAGGTAGGCGAGAAGTTCGGAGAGCCCTTGGGGATCGGCGGTCCACTGCGGCTGCCAGCGGGCGCGCTTGACGACGCCGTCCCTTTCCAAGTGGGCAGCGAGGGACTCGGCGAGCTTGGCCGGGGTGAGCTCTTCATCGCCGGTCGCCTCGGTCTCCAGCAGGAGAATGGCCTCATCCTGCCGGGCAAAGGCCTGGTGGTGGGCCTTCAGGCCTTTTACTTCCGGCAATTCGCCGGGGAGCATCGAAAGGATGTCCGTGTCGAATTTCAGCCGCGTGATCCCCAGCGCCGCGACGGCAATCGCCGCGAGGAGCATGAGGTGGAGCCACCATTTCCGCATGGCGCGGACGGTAGGGGGTGACGGGGAAAGTTTGCTAGTGTTCAGTTTCCAGTTTTCAGGAAACAGCCGCAGCATTGCCAACGCCGAACCAGCGAACTTCGCGCTCTCAACGCCGGCCGCCCCAGACGGCATCCCCGCCGAAATCGACCCGGACGTCTTCCGCGGTGCGGCGGTTGCGGGAGACCCACCGGGCGAGCGCGCTTTCCAGCATGAACAGGATGAAGCCCGCCACGGCGAGGAGCTTCCAGATCTCGCGGCCGAAGCCCTTGCCCTGAAGCACACCGATCAGGTCACCGACCGACGCGGGCTGGAGCAGGTCGGCGTGCTTGCGGACGAGCGCGAGGTCATCGGGTGTGCGCGGCTCGAAGTGGCTTTCGCCGGCATCGCGGACGACGGCGACGGGCAACGTGGCCTTGGCAGGCAGGCTAAGTAGTGCCTGAAGTTCCTCATCCGGCGTGACCTGATAGATCCCCGGCACGGCGGCGCCAGCGATGGCGAGTTCGCGCCCGACACGGGCGGGACGCAGCGTGGCTTGGCGCGGCAGACCGGTGGGATCGATCACGCGCATCGGCTCGCCGGCTTCGCGGGGCTTCTCGGGACGAAAGGCATGGGCGGGGATGATCTGGCGGGTGCCACCCGGCGGAGTCCAGAAGAGGCGGGCGTAAGCGTCACCACCTTCCTCATAATACTTCGCTTGGAAAGGCACCGGCTTTCCCTTCTCCAGCGTGACCTTGCCGAGTTCCTTTCGTCCCCAGCCTGTCTCGAAGGCCTTGCTGTCGCCGAGGCGGAGTTGGAGCACATCGTCCACCTCCGCGGATAGTTCGAATTCGCCGGTCGCGGACGGGACAAGTTGGCCGCGCCACTCGATGGAGAAACGATCGCCCGGCAGGCGCTTGTCGGGCTTCTGATCGCCCCAGCGGAAATCGATCGAGGGATCGGTACGGACGAACTTCGGACGCCCCTTCCATTCGCGGTTCGGCCAATAGCTGGCGGTCAGCCCGCCGCTTGAACCTTGCAAGGCAACGGACGGACTCCAGGCCGCCTCGACATTCAGCCCGGTGCCATTTCCCGCGGTCCAAGCGACAAGCTCGTGAAGCAGCGGCACGAAACCGCGCAGCGCCGGGAGATTCCCCGAGCGGGAGTCGAAGGCGCAGGTGGCCAGCAAAGTACGACCGCTGCCGTAGTTCTTTGCAGCGAGGAAGGGGTCGCCATTGAGGAAAGCCGCGGCCTGCACGCCACCGGTCGGCTCGCCCGTCTTGCGCCACAGCTTTACCTTGGCGGCAGCGAGGTCGGAGTTCCTCTCGTCTTTGAAAAGCGCGACGGCTTCGTGAAGGAAGGTGGCGGGTGAAGGTGAGACGCCTTCGGCATCGACGATGATGTCACCGATTGGCATCGGCAGCAGCGGACCGTCGCCGCCGGTCCACTGGTTATAGAAGGCAGCCTCGACACGAGGACCGGCGATGACAAATAGACCGGCTCCATCAGCAACCTTGGCGGCAATCTTTGACGCGAGACGTTCGGGCAAGCGCGGGACGTCGGCGAGCACGATGACCGCGCGGCCTTCGAGGTCCTCATCCTTCAGCTCCGGCGCCGGAACGACCTCGGGATCCATCAGGTAGGCATCGCCGGCGGTCTTGCCGCGGCGCAGCTCGGGCGACGGGGCGAGGGCAAGCGCGGAGTAGCCGGCGGCACGCTCGAAGAAGGAACCGGCCGGGTTTCCATCCACCAGCAACACGGGCAAGTTGCCGCGGACTAAGATGACCCGCTCGGCCTTGTCGTCAGAAGTGAGGTCGTCGCGTCCGTCGATCCGAGCGGAGACAGCCTGCGGTCCGGACTTCGCGAAACGATGGCGAAACTCGACGGTTTCCTTTTGTCCGGCAACTAACAGGCCAACCGGCTTTTCCCCGGTCTTCGCGCCGCCAATCTCCATGCTGACGGGACCCGGCGTGACCGCTTCCGTGCCGGTGTTCTCAACCGTCACCCGCAAGGTCACCTCGCGATCGGTGCCGACGACGCGGCGCGAGACATCAACGCCGGCAATGGAGACATTGCGCAGGCTGTTAGGCACGCCGAAGTCGCGCAGCAGCAGCTTCGGTTTCGCAGGCATGGCTTTCCATGCCTCGCCGAGGCCATCCCAGGCATTCGGATTGTCGAAGCGCCAACCGGCGCGCTGGGCATCGGTGAAGACGACGATCTCCTTCGAAGCGTTTGTTCCCTCAGCAAGACCGAGCGTCGCGACGCCGAGCGCTTCGTGAGCGCGGAAGGTGCCGCCGATGGGTTTGAGCGAATCCAATACGCCAAGCACATCGGCACGATGGGTGAGCGGCGCGGCGGTCTTCGCCTCCGGAGCCGGACCGCCGAGCACGATGAGAAAGGCGGTGCCGCGCGGGGCTTCCTTCACGAGCCGCTTCGCTTCCTCGACCGCCTTGGCGAAGACGGTCTTGCCGTCCATGGAGAGTTCCATCGAGGAAGAGGCGTCGATGACCAGCGCGACATCGCGACGGCCGCTTGCTTCGAAGCGCTTCAAATTCAGAGTGCGCTCAAGAAAGACGAGTCCAGCGGCGGCGAGAATGAGGACCAGCGAGGAGATTCGCAGTATCCACTTGGCCTTCCCCGCGAGCACGAAAGAGCCGCCTAACAAAGCGATGCCAGCCAACACCGCCGGCAGCACGAACAGCCACGGCACGTTGGAATCCGGGGGGACGAAGGGCCGGGCGATGGCAAGTGCGACCAAGCCCAACAAGAGGCACCGCGCCGCCATCAGCAGCAGGTCTTCCCACTCCATCTTGCGGCGGCGCATGGCGACCGTGTCGAAGAGGAAACGCATCGCACCCCAATCGATCGGTTTCGCGGCTTGGCGGCGGACAAGGTGGATGATGATCGGGATCGCCACCGCACCGAGACCGGCCAAAAGCCATGGATTCAGGAAGAGCATCTATTTCCGCCCTCCCAAGTAGCGCAGCAGGGTATCCCGCAGCGGGGTGTTGGTATTCACGGCCACGTAGTCGGCGCGAAGTTTGCCGCAAGCGGCATCGATTCGCTTCACGAAGTCACGGATTTTTTCCAGATACGCCGCGCGAATCGCTTGCGGATCGATGCGGAGCATGGGCTCGACGCCTTCGAGGTCGCGAAAGCGCTGGAAGCTCTTGAAGGGAAAGGTCAGCTCTTCCTCCGCCATCAGGTGGAAAATGACCAACTCATGCTGGCGAAAATCGAAGTGATGCAGGGCCTCGATGACCTTCGCGGGATCGTCGAAAAGGTCGCTGATCAGGATGACGAGACCGCGCTTCGGAATGCGCTCGGCCACCCCGTGAAGAACGCCACCGACATCGGTGTCAGCCCCGGCCTCGGTGGCATGGAGATCCTCCAAAATGCGGCGTACCTGACTCGGCCGGCTAGCCGCGCGAATGAAGCTGCGGACGTCCTTGTCGAAGGTGATCAAGCCGGCGGCATCGCCTTGCTTCACGAACAGGTAGGCCAGCGCGGCGGCGAGGTGCTTGGCGTAGTCGAGCTTGGAAAGCGGCGTCTCCCCCACCCTCGCGGCGTGGTCGCCGGTGTATTTCATCGAGCCGGAAACATCGACCGCCAGCGTGGCGCGGAGGTTGGTTTCCTCGATGTACTGGCGGATGACGTTGCGGTCGCTCTTGGCAATGACGCGCCAGTCGAGGTCCTTGGGATCATCCCCGGGGACGTACTCGCGGTGCTCGGCGAACTCGACCGAGAAGCCCTTGTCCGGCGAGCTGTGGCGGCCGGTGAGCGTGCCCTGCATGCGGCGGCGGGCATACCACTCCAGCCGCTTCATCGCGCCCATCGTCTCCGCGGGGAGCAGGCGCATGCAGTCGGGGAGCTTGAGGGAATCGCTCATGGAATGAGTTGAGAGCCGGCGGTTGAACGTTGAGAGTTTCAGAGGATAAGGGAAGAGGCATCGCAGGCTGCTTTTACTCTCAACCATCAACTCTCGACCTCCTGCCATTCAAACGACCAGTTCCTCACGAGGGGCCAGGGTCTTCACCAAGCGCTTGATGACGTCATCGCTGGTCACTCCGGCGGCCTCGGCGTTGAAGGTAGTGAGCACGCGGTGGCGAAGCACGGGCGTCGCGATCGCGGCGACATCGGAAGTTGTCGCGTGGAAACGCCCGCGCAGCACGGCGTGGGCCTTTGCCGCGGAAATCAGGCTGATGCCGGCACGCGGGCCCGCTCCCCAGCCGACCATCTCTTTGACGAAGTCCGGCGCGGACGGATCCTTTGGCCGGGTCGCGCGGGCGAGCTTGGCGGCGAAGTCAATGACGTGATCCCCGACCGGCACGCGCTTCACCACCTGCTGGAGGTGGAGAATCTCCTCCGCATTCATCAGCGGCGTGATCTCGCTTTCGCTGGGACTCGTGACGCGGCGGATGATCTCGCGCTCCTCCTCTTCGCTCGGATAGTCAACGAGGATGTTGAAGAGGAAGCGGTCGAGCTGCGCCTCGGGCAATGGGTAGGTCCCTTCCTGCTCGATCGGGTTCTGGGTCGCGAGGACGAAGAACGGTTTCGGCAGATTCAGAGTGTGCTCGCCCACGGTGACGTGATGCTCCTGCATCGCCTCCAACAAGGCGGCCTGCGTCTTCGGCGGCGTGCGGTTGATTTCGTCCGCCAGCACCAGATTCGTGAAGATCGGCCCGTGGACGAAGCGGAAGCCGCGGCGACCGGTCTCGGGATCGACCTCCAGGACGTCAGTCCCGGTGATGTCCGCCGGCATGAGATCGGGGGTGAACTGGATGCGCTTGAAACCAAGGTCGAGCGCCCGCGACAGGGTCGAAACGAGCAACGTTTTCGCGAGGCCGGGCACGCCGACCAGCAAGGCGTGGCCGCGGCAGAAAATCGCCATCAAGGCCTGCTCGACCACCGCTTCCTGCCCGACGATGACGCGGCTGAGCTCGCTTTTCATCTGCCGGTAGGTCGCGTGGAGCTTTTCGACCGCCGCCTTGTCCTCGTTGCTCATGATCCGGGCACTACGCGGAGGGGTTTCAGCAAATTGCAGGCGAAGAACCCGGATCTGTCATTTTTCCGAATGTGGCGGATCTCACCGTCGCGCTGGCCAAGCGGCGGCCGACTCCGTTAGCTTCTCGTCCGTGGATTTCCTGCGGTTCCTCGGCGGCTTGGTGACGGGCTTTCTCCGCTATGTCGGAGAAGTCGCGATCCTTGTCAGCGGGATCGCCGAGTCGTTTGCCAAAGGCAAGATCCGCTGGCGCATCGTGATGCAGCAGATCGCCGAGATCGGCCACCGCTCGCAGCCGGTAGTGATGGTCACCGGCGCCTTCACCGGCGCGGTGCTGGCGGCGCAGTCGTTGTTCCAGTTCAGTACCCTGAACATGGAAACGGGCGCTGGCGCCCTGGTCAGCGTGGCGATGCTCCGCGAGTTGGGCCCATCGGTCACCGCGCTGATGCTCGCCGGCCGGGTCGGTGCCGCGATGGCCGCGGAGATCGGCACCATGACCGTGACCGAGCAGGTCGATGCCCTGCGCTCGATGGGGGTGCATCCGGTGGACTACCTGGTTACGCCGCGGGTGATCGCGATGGTGATCGCGATTCCGCTGCTCATCGGCGAATCCGCGGCGCTGGGCATCTTGGCCTCGGTGATCGTGGGCACCGGTCCTTTCAACGTGAATTCCGCCTACTGGATGAGTCAGATGGGCAAGCACACCGACCTGACGGACATCACCATCGCGCTAATCAAGGGCCTCGTCTTCGGCCTGTTGATCGTGTGCATTTCCTGTCACCAAGGCCTGCGCGCCAGCGGCGGCGCGGTCGGCGTGGGACGCTCCACCACCCGCGCGATGGTTTACTCCGCGCTGGCGATCCTGATCTTCAATTTCTTCCTGACCCTGCTGATGAACATAATCTTCCCGGCGGGGCTGAACCGCCGCTAGTCTGCTTTCCAAAAATGACGAAAGCCGAACCCATCTCCCGTAGGCGCGGAGGTGACCGCCGCGGAAGTCACTGGAGAAGCGGACTCCACTCTCACCTCCCGCGTTCTCACGAACCCGCCTTCAGTCCGGTGGCGTGCCGCCATTGAACGGCCAACCGGTATCAAACCCCAGGAATTCTCGTCCCATGAAACTCCACGTCCCCACCTTGATCGCCCGCAAGCGCGAGGGCGAGACGCTCGACCCGGCGGAAATCCGCAAGCTGGTCGAAGGCTATACCAGCGGCGAGATCCCGGACTACCAGATGTCCGCCTTCGCCATGGCCGTCTTTTTCCGCGGCATGGACGCGGTGGAGACCGCCGCGTTGACCCGGGCCATGCTGGAAAGCGGCGACGTCTTCCACCACCGCGCGGGTCACCCGAAGGTCGTGGACAAGCACTCGACCGGCGGCATCGGCGACAAGGTCTCGCTGATCCTCGCACCGCTGGTCGCCTGCACCGGGGTGTGGGTGCCGATGGTCTCCGGCCGTGGGCTCGGAATCACCGGAGGAACGCTCGACAAGCTGGAGTCCATCCCCGGCTTCAAGGTCGGCATCCCGATCCCGGAGGCGCAGGAGTTGTTGGAAAAGATCGGCGCGGTGATGATGGGCCAGACCGATCGTTTCTGCCCGGCCGACAAGAAGCTCTACGCGTTGCGCGACGTGACCGGCACGGTGCCGTCCATCCCGCTGATCACCGCCTCGATCATGTCGAAGAAGCTCGCCGAGTCGCTCGATGCGCTGGTTCTCGACGTGAAATTCGGCTCCGGTGCCTTCATGAAAACCGAGGCCGATGCCCGTGTGTTGGCGGACTCGATGATCGCGGTCGGCAAGGAGATGGGCGTCGAGGTGCATGCCATTCTCACTCCGATGAGCGAGCCGCTCGGCCGGGCCGTGGGCAATGCGCTGGAAGTGATCGAATCGCTCGAGTGCCTCGAAGGCCGCGGCCCGGCGGATTTGCGCAAGCTGGTGCTCGACCTCGCCGAAAAAATCGCGCCGGTCTCCCGCAAGGAACTGGAGCATTTGTTAGACGACGGCACGGCGCGAAGGAAGTTCGACGAGATCGTTGCGGCCCACGGCGGCAAGCCGGGCGACTTGCCAAAACTGGCACAGATTCACCACGCACCGGTGATCCGGGATTTCCCCGCGCCGGACACGGGCACCGTCGTGAAAGTGGATGCGGGCTTGGTCGGTCAAGCCGCCTTGCAACTCGGTGCCGGTCGCGCGCGGGCCACCGATGGCGTCGATCACGCGGTCGGCTTCGATCACTTCGTGAAGTGCGGCGAGCACATCCACCAAGGTCATCCGCTGTGCCGCATCCACGCGCGCACCGCGGTGGATTTCGAGATCGCGGAGGCGATGTTGGAAAAGGCCATCCGCATCCAGCCATGATCCGGAGGACTGAGCTTGGCAGCAACGCATCCCGAGCCAAACTTTCCGGCGTGAGCCCCGAACGCTTCCTATCCCCTGCCCCGACCTCACTGAAAATCTGCGGCGTGACGCTCGCCGACGATGCCATGCGGCTGGTCGAACTCGGCGTGGACGCTCTGGGCGCGAATTTCTGGCCGCATTCGAAGCGCTACCTCGCTCCGGAGCGCGCCGGGTTTCTCAAGGAACTCGAAGGCCGCATCCTGCGCGTCGGCGTGTTCGTGAATCCCGATCTCAAGCTGCCCGCCCGGCTGATCCGTGAAGGGGTGATCGACGTCGTCCAGCTCCACGGCGACGAGACGCCCGACGACGTGGCGCTGCTCAAGGAGGCGGGCATCCCCGTGATCAAGGCGCTCGGCGTGCGCGCGGTGAGCGACCTGCAGCGCGCCCACGAGTTCGGCGCCGATGGGATCCTGCTCGATGCCCACGCACCCGGCGTCTATGGCGGCACGGGGGAGACCATCGACTGGTCACTCGCCCGGCGTTTTGTGGAGGAAAACCCGGAATTGCCGGTCATCCTCGCCGGCGGGATCACGCCGGACAACGCCGCCGCGGCGATCGCCGCCGTCCGCCCCGCCGCCCTCGACGTGGCCTCCGGTGCCGAGGAAAGCCCCGGCGTGAAGGATTTCGACAAGGTCGAGGCGCTGCTGGCAGCCTGCGGCGATTGAGTCATACCGCAAATCGCTTGCATCTGCCACCTTTCCGCGTGAAGGATTCCGGCGACGATGCGTGGCTCACCCCTGTTGCGAACTCTGGCCGTCCTGGTCGCCCTGCTGCTGACCGGCATCGGGTTGGCCCGGCTGACCGCGCCCGTGGCTCGGCAAATAGCCTCTCCACCGCCCGTCGAGAAGAGTGAACCCTCCAAGGCGAGCGCCGCCACCTTCGAGCTGCTGCTTTCCGGCACCGCGAAACGGGTGACACTTGAGGCGGGTGGTGAGCCGCTCGCCTTTCAAAGCACGGCGGGTCCGCTGGGCGGCAAGCTGGCCTTGTCCTCGGACAAGCCGACGATCCTTTTACAAGTCGAGTGGGCTGACGCTGCGGCGGGCCATCGCTTCGCCAAGCTGCGCCTGGAAGTGCCCGGCCAGGAAACCCGCGAGCACGTCTTTAGCGCGCCGGGCGACATCGACGACCTCTGGGAACCATGAGCCTCGAGCACCACGACTGCTGTGCCCACCACGCGCATCACCACGAACTGGTGATCGACTCGCTGCGCGTCCACTACCGTGACATGCTGGCGCTCGATGGCGTGTCGTTTGCGACCTCCTGCGGCAACCGCGTGGCGTTGGTGGGGCCGAATGGCGCGGGCAAGAGCACGCTGCTCAAGGCCATCGCCGGCCTCGTCCCGCGGACCGGCGGCAGCATCCGCTGGCGCGGTACGGCGGTGAAGCGATGGTCGCGAGAATTCGCCTACCTGCCGCAGCGCGAGGAAGTGGACTGGTCCTTCCCCATCACCGTCCGCGGTCTGGTGGAAATGGGGCGCTACCCGCAGACCGGCATGTGGCGGCGCTTTCGTGCCGAGGACGATGCGGCGGTCGATGCCGCCCTTGAGGCGCTCGATTTGCTGGATCTCCAGAAGCGCCAGATCCGCGAGCTATCCGGCGGCCAACAGCAGCGCGCCTTCCTCGCCCGGGCGCTGGCCCAGGAGGCCCACGTGCTTCTGTTGGACGAGCCCTTCACCGGTCTCGACCGCAATGCCTCGCGGCAGCTCGGCGATCTGCTCGCCAAGCTTTCCCATGAGGGGCGACTGGTGATCGCCTCCCATCACGACCTCGCCACGGCGCCCAAGCTATTCGACGAGGCCTTGCTGTTGAAAACCCGCCCGCTGGCCTTCGGCGTTGCGGCGGAGGCATTGTGCGAAGCCAACATCGAACTCGCCTACGGCCTCGTCAGCGACCGCGAAGACCGGGCTGCTCCCCAACCGGCTCTCGCCAGCCTTTGACACCTCACTTCCCTTGGAACTCCTCTCCAATCCCTTTTACCAGCGCGCGCTCGCCGCGGCGGTGCTGATCGGCTTCACGAACGGCTTCTTCAGCGGCATCGTGATCTTGCGGCGCAACGCGCTCTCGGTGAGCGCGCTGTCGCACACCATGCTGCCCGGCATCACGGTCGGCATCCTCATCACCGGAGTACTGACCCAGATGAGCGCCTTCGTCGGCGCGTTGTTCGCGGCGCTGATGGTCGGTCTTGGCTCGGTCGCGGTGGCCCGCGGCAACCGCGTCGCGCAAGGCACGGCGCTGGCGGTGATCTACACCACCGCCTTTGCCGCCGGCGTGGCCTTGCTGCCGCGCCTCGACACCCGGCAGGAGCTGGAACACTGGCTGTTCGGCGACATCATGGCGGTGGGCAATGCCGACCTGTGGGTGGCCTTCGGCATCGGGGCCTTCACGCTGCTGGTGGCGAACCTGCTGATGCGGCCGCTGCTCCTGACCATGTTCGAACCGAACGTGGCGGCGGCCCAAGGGGTGCCAGTACGATTCATCCATTACTTGATGTTCGCGCTGCTGGTGCTGTCGCTGGTCGCCTCGCTGCAAGCGGTCGGCTGCGTGCTGTCCGTCGGCATGCTGGTCACCCCCGCGGCCACGGTGTCGCTGCTGACCGACCGGACCTCGGCGCTGTTCTGGGGTGGCGGAGCGCTCGGTGCCGTCGGTGCTGCGGCCGGAGTGCTGTTGTCCGGCCCGCTCGGGCTGGCACCCGGACCGGTGATCGTGATGCTGCTCGGCGTGCTGTTCCTGTTTGCGTGGGTCCTGAGCCCTCGCTACGGGCTGCTCGCCCGGCGGAGAGGCTGACGGGCCGTGGTGGTCCCATACCAGCGGCAACTTCCCGCCCGCGTCTGCCAAATTGACACATTAATCCTTCAATTTTTGCCAAATCGGTCAAGCCCCCCCGCAGATCGGCGACGATCTCCTCCAGATACCCAAATTGACGATGCCGACGCTTTTTGCGGAAATATACACAAATCCGTGGTGGACGTCGCCCCGCTGACCGCGTATGGCGAGCGCACCCATGGCCCACTTCCCAGAGATTCCCAAGATCGCCTACGAAGGTCCGAAGTCGAAGAACCCGCTCGCATTCAAGCACTACAATCCCGACGAGCTCATCGAAGGGAAGTCCATGCGCGATCACATGCGCTTCGGCGCCGCCTACTGGCACGTCATGCGCAACACCCTGTCCGACCCCTTCGGCGGCGGCACCGCGGTGATGCCATGGGATGACTACTCCGACTCCGTCGATAACGCCAAGAAGCGCGCCGACGTCTTCTTCGAGTTCCTCGATAAGATCGATATCGACTACTACTGCTTCCACGACCGCGACATCGCGCCGGAGCTGAACGATTTCAACAAGTCCACGGAGGCGCTGAACGCCGTCGTCGATCACCTCGGCGGCCTGCAGAAGGCCACTGGCAAGAAGCTGCTCTGGGGCACCGCCTGCCTCTTCGCCCACCCGCGCTATGCGCAGGGTGCCGGCACCTCGCCGGATGCCCGCGTGTTCGCCTACGGTTGCGCGCAGGTGAAGGCCGCGATGGATGCCACGCACAAGCTCGGTGGTGAAGGCTACACCTTCTGGGGTGGCCGCGAGGGCTACGCCACGCTGCTCAACACCGACATGAAGCGCGAACTGGATCACCTCGCCGCGCTCATGCACATGGCCGTCGATTACGCGAAGAAGATCGGCTACACGGGCCAGTTCTACATCGAGCCGAAGCCGCGCGAACCCTCCACGCACCAGTACGACACCGACTCGGCCGCGTGCCTGAACTTCCTCCGCGAATACGGGCTGCTCGACCACTTCAAGCTGAACATCGAGACCAACCACGCCACGCTGGCCGGTCACACGATGGAGCACGAACTCACCGTGGCGATCGCCGCCAACGCGCTCGGCTCGATCGACGCGAACCAAGGCGACACGCTGCTTGGCTGGGACACCGACCAATTCCCGACCGACCTCTACGGCACCACCAAGGTGATGCTCAAGGTCCTCGAAATGGGCGGCTTCACCACCGGCGGTCTCAACTTCGACGCCAAGCGCCGCCGCGAGTCGCACGAGCCGGTCGATCTCTTCCACGCCCACATCGGCGGCATGGACGCCTTCGCCCGCGGCCTCAAGGTCGCCGCCGCGATCCGGGCCGACGGTCGCATCGGCGACATGCTCAAGAAGCGCTACTCGAGTTGGGACACCGACCTCGGCGCGAAGATCGAGGCCGGCAAGTCCAGCTTCGAAGAGCTCACCGAGTGGGTGAAGAGCCAACCCGAGCCGGTGCTTGCCTCCGGCCGCCAAGAGCTGCTCGAAAACATTCTTAACGACCTTCTGTGACCGGAGGCGGGCTTGCCCGCTGAAACGTCACCTTCCAACGGGTGCCAAACGGCCCGGGGCGCAAGTCCCGGGCCGTTTCATTTGGGCGGACAAGATCTCACCACGTGGGCAAGAACGTCCCAGCCGAGACCTCGAAGCGGAAGTCACTTCCATCCGGCTGATAGCGCACGACGATGACGTGCTTGCCCGACGACAACGCCACCTTTCCACCGCTGACAGGAGCGCCGTCGATCCACACGGCCGGGGCATTCGGCGGAAGCTTGATGGAAACCTCCGTGGACGTGGCGAGTTCAAAGCGGGCGGCGGCATAAGCCTCTTTGGCATCGCCGAGGAAGGCGGCGGCTTCACTGGCTACCAAGCGACCATTGACCGTGCCATTCACCGGCATCCATGGCAACGAAGGATCGCCCTTTTCCGCACCGGCGGAGAGAGTTCCTTTTACCGGCAGCAAGGCCCACAGGCGTGGCGCGCGGCTCTTGGTGGCGTCGAAGTCGCCGGGCTTGCCGAGCTGGGAGAGGAACTTGAAGAGATCCGCCTGCTCTTGCTCGGAGATCGACGCGATCAGATTCGCCGGCATCAGGCTGCCAGAATCGGTGCGCTTGGTAATGGCCTCGTCCGCGAGCGAGATCTCCTGGCCCACCGCATCGGCGATCACGGTCTGGCCGCCACCGCTCTTCAACAAACGACCCATAATGGCGCGCCCATCGCGGGTTTCGATGACGACGGCGTGATAGCCTTCCTTCACCTTCACGCCGGGCAGCAAGACGGACTCCACCAGATAATCGAGCGGCGCGCTCGCACCGATGGACGTCATGTCCGGCCCGACCTTGCCACCCGCGCCGCCGATCGCGTGGCAGGTGGCGCAGGCCAGCGCCGGGCGGCGGTAGATCAGCTCTCCGCGCGCGGCATCGCCCTTCTCCGCGGCCATGGCAGCGAGGCGTTGGATCGAGTCCTTCGCCGGTCCGCCGGTCGCGGCGCCGGACTGCTTTCGGAGCGCATCCAACAACCCGGCATGCTCGTCGATGTCCGGCACCGCGGGCAAGTTAAGCGCGGCGACCTTCGCATCCAACGGCTGCTCGTGGAAGGACTTCGCCAGATCCGCCGAGAGCCCGCTGAGCGACAGCGCCTGCTGCCAGAACGCCCGTGCCTCCGCCGCGTCCGTCAGCTCTGACAACAGGGCGCGGATCGCGGCAAGGGCATCCGACCGGTGATGCTTGACCAGAGCCAGCGCGGCACAGCGTTTCAGCCGAGCCGGTGAACCGGAACTTGCGACCGCGAGCAACGCCTCCCGTGCGGCCGAATCCGCGAAGTGCGAGAGGCCATCGACCGCGGCCACCCGCACGGGCTCCGGCGCATCCATTTTTGCGGCCACGGCAGCGAGATCGCGCTGCAACTCCGCCACCCGGAGCGCACCCGCCAGACGCAGGGCCGCGGCGACCACCTGAGGGCTGTCCGCGACAAACATCGTCTGCAATTCGGCCGCCTTGGCCGCCAGCTTCACGCCGCGCCCGGTGACCACGGTTTCCAAATCGGAAAGCACATGCGCCGTCACGTCGGCATCAAAACCCGCCCACAGTGCCTGGGTGTAAACCGCCTCCAGCAGAACCGGATCCGCCATCTTCACCGCCAGGCCGATCCACGGACCGGAACCATCGCGCGGCAGCGGCTTCGGCATCAGCTTGCGGATGCCTTCCATCCCTTGCCCTCCCGGAAGATTGGCCAAGGCAAACTCCAGCGCGGACTCGCGGTCATCGAGCGACAGCTTGCCATCCAACAAAGCCGCCAACCATTCCGGGCCGTGGTCGTGCACGGAGAGCCACAGCGCGTAGTCGATGAAGCGGTCGCGTGGCAGCTTGAGTGCCCCAAGTGCGGCATCCATTGCTTCCGGAGCGCCATCTTTTCCAAGAGCGCGGATGGCCTCCAGGCGCACCCGCGGGTGTTCATCGGCCACCGCCTTGGAAAGGAGCGCAAAGGACTTGTCGCGCTCCTTGCCATCGAGCTGGTCGCCGAGCAGACGCACCCCGGCGGCGCGGACCTTGCCGTCCTCATCCGCGAGAATCCGTTCCAACCTCGCGACGCTCGTTCCGCCCATTCCCCTCTCAAGCCACATCGCCGCGAGACGCGTCCGGCTGTCCGGAGCGTCGTCGGACCACTGCGTGATCCTTCCGAGACGACCACGGTCAGCCGGCCGCTCCAGCAATTCGGTCATTGCCGCCTCGCGCTCGTGCCGGTGATCGCTCGTCAGCCATCCTAACAGTTCCGCGTCCTTGAGCTTCGTGAGGTCGAGCGCTTTCGTGAGAGGCGCTCCCTTCCGCGTCACCTTCCAGATCCGCCCGTGCTCGCGGTCGCGCCGTGGGTCGCGGAAATCGACCTCGCCGTGATTGATGATCGGGTTCGACCAGTCGGCAATGTAGAGCGCGCCGTCCGGCCCGATCTTCACGTCGATGGGACGGAAGTGCACGCTGGTGGAGCGCAGCAAATCGCCGGCCTCCTGCGCAGCATAGCCCGAGCCTTGCTCCGAGACGGCAAAGCGCACCACGCGATGCGCCCGGAAGTCGCAGGTGATCATCGAGCCCTGCCAGTCCGCCGGGAAATGCGGCGACTCGATGATCTCCAGCCCGCAGAGCTTCGGATAGCTGCCGGGGCTGATGCTATCGAGCGTCTTCGGTGCCTTGGCATAGGTGAAATACATCGCCCCCGGCACAGCCCAATTGATGCCGCCGCCGCCAGCGCCATCGGTGACAAACGACTGCCCGTAGCGATCGAACTGATGGCCCCATGGATTGCACCAACCGAAGAAGACCGGCTCGAGCTTGTAGGTGCGCGGATCGAAACGCATCACGCCACCACTTTTCAAGCGCATCACGCCGTGCGGCGTCTCGGTGTCGGTGCGCGTGTAGATGCTCTGGTTCATCCAGATTTTCCCGTCCGGCCCGCGACGCAGCGTGTGCAGGTTGTGGTGCGTGTCCTCGGTGCCGAAGCCACTCAGCACGCGGCGCTTCTCATCCGCCTTGCCGTCGCCATCGGTATCGCGGAAGTGCAGCAAATCGGTGCTTTGGCCGACATAGCAACCGCCATCGCCCGGCAACACCCCGGTGGGCATCAGCAAGCCGGTGGCAAATGGCGTGGACGTTTCCGCCTTGCCGTCGCCATCGCGATCTTCCAGCACGAGGATTTTGTCATCCGCGGTCTGGCCGACCTCGACTTGCGGATAGGTCTCCGCACTCGCCACCCACAGCCGCCCCTTCGAGTCGAAGTTCATCTGCGTCGGCTTGAAGAGCAGCGGATTTTCCGCCCACAGCGTGACCTCGTAGCCATCGGCCACCGTGAACTCCGGATGCGGCTGCGGCGTGTGAGCGGCCACCGCCGAGGTCGTCCGCTCCTCCGGATCCGGCACGACTTTCGAAAGCCCGCGCATCTCCGCGATGCGGGCGTCTTCCTCGGCGACGAGCTTGTCGAAGGCGACGATCTCGCCGGCATTCCTCCCCTGCTCCGCTTTCCGGAAGCCGAAGATGTAGGCCATGTTCGCAGGCCGCGAGCGATGGAAGAACCACTCGTTCTTGCGCAAGATCGCCTGGCGCAAGGCGACGGCCGGCTTGCCTTGGTCCCACTTGCCCTGGCGCCAGCCGAGCTCCTTTTCGATCAAGCGCGCCGCAGCGCGATAGCCCGCCGAGTTCAGGTGGATGCCGTTGTCGGAGAGCCCCTTCTGCTTCGCCAGAAGTTGCAGCGAAACGAACGGCAGCCCGCGCTTCTCCGCCACCTCGCGCAGCACGCCATCGATCGCGGCAAGCGACGCCTGATGTTCCTTCATAGCGGCCTCACCTTCACCTGCCCGCGGAAACCGTGGCGGCGCTCCGAGCACGAGCACCCGCATGTCCTTCGCCTCATCCAGCAAGCGCTCGAAATCCCTCCGGAACTGCTCCGGCGTCGGCCCGCCCGGCAGCGCCGCCGCCATCCCATAGCCCGTGACCAGGACGTTCGGCTGGTAGGTCTTAAGCTGGTTTTGCAACTGCCGCCAGCCTTCCTCCGGTGGCTCCATGCCGGCCTGCAACAGGCTCAGTCCACAACGCGACGCACCGTCCGGCAAATCGCCGCTCCAGCCGAGATTGCGGAAGCTCACCTGGCGATCGGGAAAATCCGCCGTCGCCGCCAATTCGATCCAGCCCTCGTACTGCTCCCGCTCGATGAAGGCATCGCCGAGCAAGGCCACGCGATCCCCATCACGGAATTCGAAGCGCGGCGCGGCCGTGGCCGCCACCGTGCAGCCGAGGAAGAGAATCAAGCGGATCATGCGTGGCATCCGTTTACGCCGAACGCCGCGCGATTTCATCCTAGGCAAATGCATAGGCCGCCACTTCCGCATGGTAACCGGATTCGCCCATTTCGCTCGTTACGTTGTTCTCCTTCAAAGCGATTCCCCTTCACCGGAATTTCATCATTCCCCACTCGCCACACGCACGGCCTCCACGAGAATTCGCACATCATGACCCGCTGGCTCGTCGCGCTTGCCGCCGCCTGTGCTTTCCCCGCCTTAGCCACCCCCGAGAAGAAGGTCATCGACGGCGTCACCTACCACATCCTGCACGCCAAGCCCGCCGAGGTCCGTGTGATCTGGAAAGACGACAAGGGCCGCCAGCTCGAAACCTTCCCCCAGGCCACCGCCTATCTCACCGGCCTCGGCGAAACGCCGGACACCATCATGAACGGCGGCATTTATGAGCCCGGCGGCATTCCCAGCGGCTTGCTCATCCAAGACGGCCGCGAACTTCACCCGCTCAACCGCCGCGATGGCAAAGGCAACTTCTTCGTCAAGCCCAACGGCGTCTTCCTCATCGGCGACAAGGGCGCCACGGTGATCAACACCACCGAATACCCGCCCGCGGGAGTAAAAGTCACCCACGCCGTGCAGTCCGGTCCGCTGCTGTTGCGGAATGGCAAGATTCACCCGGAATTCCGTGCCGACTCGGCGAACCGGCTCCACCGCAATGGCATCGGCGTAAGGAAAGACGGCACGGTGGTCCTCGCCATGACCGACTTCCGCTCGCCGAAATACCCGAACCTCCACGAATTCGCGACGCTCTTCGCCAGCCTTGGCTGCGCGGACGCACTCTTTCTCGACGGCGACATCAGCCAGATGCGCTCCGGCGAAGCGCTGGCGAAGGAAAGCGGTCCCTTCGGCTCGTTCATCGCGGTGGTGAAGGACAAGAACGGGAAGGAGTGAGATCATGAGAAAGGCAGGCCCCGTCATGGGCCTCCCACGGAGCTCTTGAAAAAAAGATGTCCTGTCATCGCGTGCTGGTTCGTTGCTTCCCTGAAGACACGATCACCATTCACCACCACTCCCTACCCCGATGACGACTCCAACCCCACCCTTCTCCGGCGGATGCGCTTGCGGCGCGATTCGCTACGAATCCACCGCTGAACCGGTGATAATGCTTCATTGCCATTGCCGCGATTGCCAACGGGCCAGCGGCGGCCCGTTCTCGGCATTCGTCATCGTGCCGGCGGAAGCGTTCAAGCTCTCGAAAGGCACACCGCGCTTCCATGCCTCGCCCAGCGAGGCGGGCGGAATGACCCGTCGCGGCTTCTGTGCGGAATGCGGGTCACCCGTTGCGGTAAAGCCCGACGCGGTCCCACAGTTTGTCGCCATCCGCACGGCGAGCCTGGATGATCCGGGCTGGTTCAAGCCGCAGGTCGATGTCTGGACCTGCGATGCCATCCCCGGGGATTTCATGGACCCGGCACTGCCGAAGTTCGACAAGTATCCGCCCGGCTGATCGAGGCTCGTGGATCTGCTCCCAGCACAGGCTCGCTCCGACTCCAACCGCGAGTTCGTCACAGGGAACGGATTCAAACGATATTCGCGATTGAATTCGCCGTGGTGCGTGGTGATGTAGAACCATGAATGCACCTCTCGCGAAATTTGTCGCGCGGGCAGGGCTGGCCGTTCTCATCGGCTTGAGCATCGGCTGCTACTCCACCTACCCGCCCGGCTCCGCTTACGCTCCTGCCTACTCGCAGGATGCGAAGGGCTACGAAGTTCCCTACGGCGAGCACGCTCCCGTCCCGCAAGAGCCCGCGCCCGCCCGCTACGGAGTTGATCCCGGCGTGGTGATCGCGGGGGCGGCGGCAGTGGGCCTGCTCGGGTATGCCATCGGAAGCCATCACCATCACGGTTACTACGGCGGTTACGGCTATTACCCCGGGCCCTACCACTACGGGCACGGCTACGGATACGGATACCGCCCGCATTGCTACCCATGACCGGCCGCGTCACGTTTAATCCCCCCGAACGGAAAACTTGAGGGATGGCCTCACCGCTTCCACGCTGGCGAGGTTCCGCTCCCCATCCCATGCGCCCTCTTCGGTCCCTCTTCGTTTCCATTGCCTCAGCCCTTGTGTTCGTACTTCTGGGTGCGCCGCCCGTGCAGGCCGAGCCCCCCATCGCGAAACGGGCGAGGGTCATCATCGACAACGATTTCGGCGGCGACCCGGATGGTTTGTTCCAATTGGCGCATCACCTTCTCTCACCCTCCGTCGAGGTCCGCGGGATCATCGGCTCGCATCACCACCCGGGAGGATTCTACGGCTACCCCGGCACCGCGGATCACGCCGTGGCGATGGCGAACCAACTCCTCGGTACCATGAACCTGGCCGGCAAGATTCCGGTTCTCAAAGGTGCCAATGAACCGCTCGCCGCCTCGAACACCCCAGTGCCGAACGACGCGGTGAAGTTTATCGTCCAGGAAGCCCTGCGTGAGGACACAAAGACGCCGCTCTATCTGGTCTGCGGTGCCGGCCTGACCGATGCGGCCAGCGCCTGGCTGACCGAGCCAAAGATTGCCGGAAAATTGCGCCTGATCTGGATCGGTGGCCCGGAATACCCCGGCACCCCGCCGCCACCGGGAGCCGCGCGGGTGGAATACAACCTCAGCATCGACCGCATCGCCGCGCAGGTGATCTTCAACCAGTCGGACCTCCCGCTGTGGCAAGTCCCGCGCAGCACCTACCGGCAGGCGCTGGTCTCGCATGCCGAGCTGAAGCACCGGATGAACCCGGAGCAGAATGCCCTGAGCCGGTTCCTGCTGGGACGCTTGGAAGACCTCATGACCCGCGCCCAAGGTTCCTTGGGAGAGGCCTACGTCTTGGGCGACAGCCCGCTGGTCCTGCTCACCGCCCTGCAGTCGTCGTGGGAGGTGGATCCGTCCTCCAGCAGTTATGCCGAGGTCAAAGCACCCCGGATCGACGACACGGGCCAGTATGCCGACCACCCCGGCGGCCGGAAGATCCGCGCCTACACCGCCATCGACAACCGGCTGATGTTCGAGGACTTCTACGCCGAGGTGGCTTCCTTCGGACGCGAATCCCCTGCCTCCACGAGGTAGAAGATCTTCGCAACACAACGCAGCTCACCCCATGGCCCGCCGTCGAGAATTGAAGTGCATTGCCAGCGGCCTCGCCCACCACTGCGTGAGCCGCAACAACGACATCTTCGGCTATTGGGGCGTCGGAATCCTCCATCGCTTGGCGAAGGAAAGAGGAGTGGAAAGCCTTTCGATCCCGGTGATGAATTCGGCTTCCTCCGAATCCCCCGGCCCCGAGCTTCGATCCTTCCAAGCGTCCATCCTTGAGCAATTCCACAACGCCCGCCATGGCCTTGCCCCGTGGGTGGAAACCATCGAGGTAGAGTTCCGATTCGAACGCCATTCTTACTGCAAAGTCCGAGGCCAATGCGCCCGCGCCACTTGCACCGTCCACCTTATCGACGATCTCGGAAAGCGGCGCTCGGCCTCGGCATCGACGTTCTGTTATCCTCACGATCCACGATTCGAACAAAGGTCCACTCGAGCTTAGACGCTATCCGCCAGTGCATAAACCGGCCATGATCCCGCCATTTCCGGACCGGAACCCCAATCTGGCAATATGAAGTTGCCACGTTGTTTTGCCACTTGCCGCCACAGGAGGAGGCACCGATGACCGATGAACCCACCGAAGGAGCATTGGTCACCGAAGCTGACGAAACCAAAGCTAATGACCGGCTGGCTCCGATGATCGATCACCGGACCTAAACCCGAGCTTTCCATCACCGGTGCGCCGCCTCTAGGGTGCCACCGTTTTCCCACCATGAATCCGCTGACGAGCCAACTCCTTGGACGGCTATGGGAGGGATCTCCCACCTTCCGAGACGTCGAAGACAGACTGAAGAAGGAGTGCCTGACGATGTCGGCGCCCGAATCCGCCGTGATTGGCCGGGACCTGATCCTACGGCGTGACGCGCTCTACAAGAGGGTTTTTTTCAGGATGGCCGCCTTCCTCGCCTCCGATGGAACGGCGGAAAATGACGGCTTCATGGACTTCACCGATTGCGTCGCACTGCTGCCCGAGGGCCGGTATCAGCGGATTCTCCGCGATCCTGACGAGCTTGTGGATGACCCGGTGTCGTTAGGCTTCGGTGAGCACTATTTGGTTTCCGAGGTCTGCCATGTCTTTGAGCGGGCGCTTCTGGACGGGCAGGACGGCGAAGGCTTTCTCCACTATCTGGTCTTGGGCGACGAAGAAGCAACGGCCCAAGATGACCGCTTGGGAGACATGCCTGAGGATGAGGTGAAAGAGAAGCTGCCCCGCCTCCACGCCAAGTTCGGGCATCTCCTGAGAACGCCCAAGCCGCGGAGCAAGGCAACCGGCGTGAATGCCGTGAGGCTGGACGACCTGATCGGGTAACCAGCAAGCGCGAGCTGCAAGGCCGTCGCACGGATCGACCGCCGAACGCAAACCCAAGCTTTCCACACCACGCGCGCGGCTCCTAGGCTCGCCCCATGAAAAGGAACCGTCTCACCCATGCCGCTATCGCCGTGGCGCTCGTGCTCCCGGCAGTCAGCCCGGCACAGGAACCCAGGCCTCGCGCGGGGGGCGGTGGTGGCACGGTGCTCAAGACCTCGCTGGATTTCGCCAAGCACCTCGACGGCCCGGCGAAGTGGACGCTCGGCACCGCCGGGACGGTGACGCTGAAGATGGATGGCGACTCGACGGTCTTCCTGCTCAATGACACCGAAGAAGTGTACCGCTTGAAGGCCCCCGACTACGTCGATGAGGCAGTGACGAGCGACGATGGCAAGACCCTGATCCTGACGGCAATGAAGAGCCGCGGCTTCGGCTCGGATTTCGGGACCCTGGTGCTAGTGCGCGCTGCCGCGGAGCCGGGCAAGCTGGAGATCCGGCAGGTGCTGGAGCGTAGCAAAAAGCTCTTTGGCGAAGCCAGCTGGTGGTTGGCCGACCTCGGCGCCATCTCCAACGATGGCACCCGGATTCTCGCCCGGTTCGGCGTCCAGCCGGAGGGCGACAACCGCATGTCCTACCGCTGGCACACGGTGGAACTCGCCACCGGCAAGATCCTCGGCGAAGGACTCACGATCGAGAACGGGAAGACGGCGGCCAAGCCGTAGCCCGAGGTGGGCTTCATTTTCGTAACCGTGGAAATCCTAGCCGACTGATCCCATGCCGGACGCGTGGACGATCTTCCTTCTCTGCCTGGGATATGTCATCGCTTCCCCGTTGATGGCGTGGTGGGTTCAAAAGCACCATAAGGGCTCGATGCTTCATAAGGTGGTCCTCCTGATTGCCTCGCCGGGATGCTCCGTGATGCTGATTGTCGCAACGCCTCTCATCATCCCCTACTTCTGTCTCTACTTCTGGCTCTATCGCGAACGTCACAAGACCGTGATGGACGTCGATGGCACGGAAACGGAGAAGAGGGCGTTGGCGGATTACCGTTCGGCGCTGAGACAAGAGACCCTCTGGAACCGGCTGCTGTTCCGCTCGGGAATTCGAGGAGCGAGCGAGAATCGATGCGCTGCAGAGAACGCGGTCAATCGAGTTTGGGAGAATTACTACGAGCGTAAGGAACGGGAAAAAGAGGAGAAGTTGCCCCACGAGAAATGAACATCGGACACGGCGAGAACTATCTTATCATTGAACGGAACGATGACCGGGACCCGGACTCAGGGTTCTCGATTTCCGCGCGTTGCGGGTATGGCGATACGATTTTCAGCGGCGCAAATGACGCGGTCCATTTCGACCGAGCCGACGCCGCGAAGAAAAGCTTCAGGGAATTCGAGGCGCTTCAGCGCAACGAGACGCGGATCGACCTCACCGAAGGTTGTTTCCTAGAGCTCACCCGCCAATCGCGGGGAGACATCCGGGTGGATTTCGAGATCCGCTGCTACCGCATTGAGGCCCGAGTCCAAGGCCGCGTCCTCGTGACGGGCGAGGATTCGACGGGATTCCTGCGAGAGCTTGGCAAGATGGCCTGGTGCGGTGAAGCTTGAGTAAGGGCCTAGCTCCAATTCCACCCCTCTTTCCGCCGTGGCCGCATCCAAATGAAAACCTGGGCCGTCAGCGTCGCATGCCTCCTCTTGCTCGCCCTCCTCGGGGTCTTCACGGGCATGGTGCGAATCAACTACGCGAGGATGATCGACAATCCGGTCCTCTCCGACCCGGTGGGCGTGAAACGTGTCGTGGGGAACCAAATCTTCCTGAAGGACGGCCGCGTGATCGAATTGGACGGCGCCCCCCTCCACTCCGCTTGGGATGAGCTGAAGAAAAACGGCGGGGAGATTGAGATCGATTCCAGCGACGGAGATGGCTTCGTGACGCTGTGGGGCAAGAAACGGCGTTCTGTTTGCGGAGGCACCGCGGTGATCCGGATCCCCCTCATCCCTCACGACGTGAACAGAAACGAGCGTAGGCTAGTGGGTTGTGGGTCGTTTGTCGAAGCTGAGCCGCGGGACGAAGCCGAGGACCACCCCGATTTCTAGATTCTCCAGTTCCCGAGCCTCCCGCCCAGACGGTTACGGAGCGGCTTGGGAGAGATTTCGAACCCATTGGCGCTGAAGGTGCCGCTGCTCGCTTGCGGTCGCCTTTTCCCGGGGCTTGCCCCCCACCGCGGGGCCGCCCACACTCCCGGCGCGCCGCTACATGAAAGTCAGCCCCTACAAGCGTTTGGAGAAAGCCGTCAAACGCGCCTACCTCAAGCCCCTCACCTTGCTCCGCTACGGGACGCTCCGCCCGGAGCGGGCCAAGCTGCACGGCAGCGATCACTGGATCTACATCGACGCGAGCGACCCTTGCGCCCGCAAGAAGGTCATCGAGGAGCCGTTGCGCGGGAAAGTTTCCGACAATCTCATCTTCTGGCGCGACTTCACCGCCCACCTGCACCCCGACGTGGTCGTGGACGTGGGGCTGAACTACGGCGAGTGCATGTTCGGCACCGACTACGAGACGAATGCGACGCTATTCGGCTTCGAGGCGAATCCGCGGTTGATCCCGCACCTCGAGAAAAGCCGGACCGGGCATCCGGCCGGGGCGCGGATGACGATCACCAATTGCTTGGTCTCCGACGCGCCCGCCGAGGACATCCCCTTTTACGTGAATCCGGACTGGAGCGGCAGCTCGTCCGCCGTGCGGGAGATGAACGACCGCCCACAGTCGCTCGAATTCAAGCTGCCGGCCAAGACCATCGACTCGGTGGTGCCGCTGGAGCTGGCGCGCGGCAAGACGCTGCTCTTCAAGATGGACATCGAGGGCTACGAGAGCAAGGCGCTGCGCGGATTCGTGGAGACGCTGGCATCGGTCAGCCGGTCGGTCGGGTTCATCGAGTTCGACGCGCAGTACATCACCTGGGCCGGCCAGTCGCCGATGGAATACCTCGGCTGGCTGCAGCAGCGCTTCCACACCTACCGGGTGGCGAATATCAAGGCGAAGACGCTCAAGAAGGTGGAAGGCTTTGCCGACCTCCCGAAACTCCACGGCGACCCGAACCGTGTGCACGTGGATCTCGTTTTGGTCGGCAAGCAATCGCCGGCCAACTGGCTCGCCCCGCAGTGGACGATTGTGGAATCCAGCCCCGGGGCGGCGTGATGGGCGAAGGTTCGGCCGCGGACCACGAGGGCCATTCCGAAGCTGGATATTCAACCGCGAAATCACGCGAAAGGACGCGAACTTTGAAAGGCATGGGAGAAGAGCGAAGCTCAGGGATTCTAGATTTCGCGCATTTTCGCGTGATTTCGCGGTTCACTCACTCGTCGAAGCAGGGAGTGCGGCCGGAAGTTCATGGAAAGTCCCTTTCCCACTGCACCCGCGCATGATTCCCGAGTTCCCCGCTGACACGCTGGCGGAAGTGGTTTCGCTGGCCGACGATCTCGACGCGCTGCTGACGCGCAAGCCCCGCACCAAGGCGACGCCCTTCGACGCGCGGCGGAAGGCGCTGCTCGAAAAACATCTTGGCCGCGAGTTGAAGGCGATGCCGGAACCGCTGACCTGCATCGGCGATAGCAACACGATGTTCTTCGCCGGAGCGGAGCGGCTGCGTTTCATCCGCTACCGGCGGAGTGCGTTTTGGAAACCGCACTGGATCAATCGCGGGCTGGATTTGCTGCCGTGCTTCCGGGTGTTTCATGTCGGTCCGGCCACTGCTTGGAAAGCCGGTGATCCAGGTTCATCGACGCGTTCTCGGGAGAAGATCGGGATCCTTCTAAAGAAGGACGTGAAGCCCGGCAGCAAGGTGCTGCTGTCCTTCGGCGAGATCGACTGCCGCATCCACATGGCCAAGGCGGTGATGGCGGGCGGCAAGATCGACGACGTGGTGGAGAAGACCGCGGCGAAGTTCGTGAAGCTGCCGCAAGCGATTGCGGCGCTGGGTTTCAAGCCCATCGTCTGGGGGCCGCCGCAGATCATCCCGAAGGACGAGAACCTCTCGAGCCCGACCTTTCCCTTCATCGGCTCATGGGAGCTGCGACGGGACATCACGTATTCCTACATCGGCCGGCTGCGGGAGCACTGCGAGAAGTCGGGCATCCCGATGGTCGCGCTGGCGGGGAAATATCACGAACCGGCCGTGAAGGCGGACATCAAGCTGTTCCACGACGGGACGCACTTGTCGCAGCAGCTAATGCCGCTGGCGCTGGGAGAACTGCAGAAGGCGGGGGTGCTGGAGCTGGCATGAAGAGTTTCAACCACAAAGAACTCATAGATCGCAAAGAAACAGCCATGATCTCGAACATCCTTCTTTGCGATCTCTGCGCTCTTTGCGGTTCATTTTCGGCTTTTTGAATCGGCGTGCTCTTCAACTCCTACACCTTCCTTTTGGTCTTCCTGCCGATCGCGCTGATCGGCTGGCATGCGTTGAAGCGTGCGCCATTCCGCGTGCTGCTCGGCTGGCTGGTGCTGGTGTCGCTGGTTTACTACGGCGTCTGGAATCCGGACCCGAATCAACCGTGGAGCCCGAAGTACATCCTGCTGATCCTCGGCTCCTGCACGGCGAACTACTATCTGGGCCGTAGATTGTCGGCGCTGAAGTTCACCCGCCCCGGGAAGCTGCTGCTGACCGCGGGCGTGACCGGAAACCTCGCCCTTCTCGGCTACTACAAGTATGCCGGCTTCCTCGGCGGCATCCTGAATTCCGTGACCGGCTGGCCGGCGAGCGTGCCGCAGATAGTGCTGCCGCTGGCGATCTCGTTCTTTACCTTCCTGCAGATCGCCTACCTCGTCGATGCCTGGCGCGGTGAGACCGAGGAATACCATTTCACGGACTACTTGCTGTTCGTCACCTTCTTCCCGCACCTGATCGCGGGCCCGCTGATCCACCACCGGGAGATGATGCCACAGTTCCGCAAGAGGCATCACGGCTGGCATCGCGACTTTCCGGTGGCGCTCGGCATGTTCCTGGTGGGCCTCTTCAAGAAAGTGGTCATCGCCGACAATCTCGCGCGCATCGCCACGCCAATCTTCACGCTGGCCGCGGACGATGGCCGCGATCCGACGATGCTCGAGGCATGGATCGGCGCGGTGGCCTATGCGCTCCAGCTCTACTTCGACTTCTCCGGCTACTCCGACATGGCGCTCGGCTCGGCGCGGCTGTTCGGCATCCGCTTCCCGCTGAATTTCCACTCGCCCTACAAGGCGGACTCGATCGTCGAGTTCTGGCGCCGCTGGCACATGACGCTGTCCCGCTTCTTGCGCGACTATCTTTACATCCCGCTCGGCGGCAATCGCAAGGGACCGAAGCGGCGCTATCTGAATCTCTTCCTCACCATGCTGCTCGGCGGTCTGTGGCACGGAGCCGGCTGGACCTTCATCATGTGGGGCGCCTTGCACGGGCTGTTCCTGTGCGTGAATCACGCGTGGTTCGGCCTGAGGAAAAAGATGGCTTGGGCAGCCATGCCGAAGCCGCTCGCGATCGCGCTCACGTTCGTGGCCGTGCTGGTCGGCTGGGTCTTTTTCCGAGCGCATGATTTCGCGAGTGCCGGGCGTTTGCTTGCATCGATGTTCGGCCTGCATGGCTTCGGCGGTTGGCCGGACAAGGCCGCCCGCGTGGTCGCCAGCGCCGAACCACTGAAGCTGATCCCGGTGCTGATCGGCGTGTGGCTGCTGCCGAATACCCAGGAGATCTTCGCCCGCTACCGCCCTGCCCTGCGCGTCTCCGGCGCTCCCTATCCCGCCGGTGGAACCCGCCGCTGGTGGCAATGGCGTCCCACCAAAGCCTTTGCCGCGGCGACCGTGCTGCTGGCGATCGCGACCGGCCTGCAATTCGACAAGGTCAGCGAGTTCATCTACTTCCAGTTCTAGTTCTATTCCGATGTCGACGACGAATCACGAAGCACCGCCGAAGCTGGGTGCCAAGCGTAGCTGGGGCATCCTGCCCCAGTCCGTTGCAGGGGCGTCCCGCCCCTGTCTTCGATTTGGATTGGGGCGGGACGCCCCGACAACGGACTGGAGCGAGACGCTCCAGCTACCCACTCCTCCCTCATCCTTGTGCGCCCTCAAACGCTACCAGAGATTTTTCCTCGTGCTGCTCGCCAGCATCGTGGTGGCGGGCTTCGCCTTCAATACCACGGTCAATCCATGGCGGGTCACCCCGATGCCGTGGAGTTCGCCGAAGCTCGACCCCTATCGCCCGATCGACAACACGTGGAACCGCACCGCCAAGGCCGGCTTGGTGCGCTCGGGCACGTGGGATGCGGCGATGTTCGGTTCATCGCGGGTCGATATCGGACTCGATCCCGAGCACCCGGTCTTCAAGGGCCTGCATTGCGCGAACCTCGGCCTGAATGCCGGCCTGCTAGTAGAGAACCACGCGATGTTCCGCTACTACATCGAGCGCGAGAATCCCCGGCTGGTGCTGCTCGCGATCGATGCCGGCGACCTCAGCACGCCGCCGCCGAAGATCAACGTCACCGACTTCGCACTCTCGCCGCTCGATCCGGAGGCCAGCCCGTTCGAGCGTGAGCTGCGCTACCACGCCGGGATTTCCACCTTGGCCGCATCGTTCGCCACCGTCGGTCGCGCGATCCGCGGGGAGGTGTCCGACCACACGCCGCAAGGCTTCCGCCGCGACGCCCCCTTCCCGCCGAACCAGCGGCTGCTGATTTCCTCACTCTACCTTTCCACGACCCATCGCATGGCGCAGGCGCACATCGCCCATGGCGGCTTGTCCGAGGAGAAGATGAAGCTGCTGGCAGAGATCGTGGCCAAGTGCCGCGAGGAGGACGCGCGGCTGGTGATCTTCTTCACCCCGAATCACGCGCTGTTCCAGCTCGCCTTCCGCGAACTCGGCGATCCCGACTGCTACTTCGAGAAAGACCGCCGCGCACTGGCCGAGCTCGCCGCCCGCGCCAATGCCGCCGCGCCGGCCGCCGCACCGGTGGAAGTCTGGGACTTCCTCGATGGCCACCCGCTCAATGCCCCGCCGCTGCCGGCCGCCGGCGACAAGAGCGGCCACCTTGAGAACTGGATCGACCTTTTCCACGCCACGCCCGTCATCGGAAAGGAAATGCTCGACCGCTTGAACGGTGCTGGCACTTATGGCGAGCGTCTGACGCCCGAGGGCATCCCTGCCCGGATCGAGAAAGTCCGCATCCAGCTCGACGACTACGCCGCCCGCCATCCCGACGATGTGGCCTTCCTCCGCCAGTCGCTCGCCAAATTCCAAGCCCCCCCACACGAGAAGTGACCCGCGCTGTTGTCGCCATGATCAAAGGCGGGCTGGGCAACCAGCTCTTCGCCTACGCCGCCGCTCGCGCCTATGCGATCCGCACGCGCCGGGAGCTGTGGATCGACGCGGTGTCGGGCTACAAGCGCGATGGTTACGGCCGGGCCTACAAGCTCGATCTCTTTCCCATTGCCGGCACCCCGGCGACGCCGCGCTGGCGCCTGGGCGACCCGAAAGGGCTTCGCCACAAGACCATCCGCACGTTCAACAAGCTGCTGCCGCAGACCTTGAAGTCGTACCTGGCCGAAGACAGCGAGCAGCCGGAAACCCAGCTCACCGGCTTCATCACCAACCGCCAGGTGGTGCGGCTCAATGGCTACTGGCAGAGCGAGAAGTACTTCTTCGAGCGCGCGCCGATCATCCGCAAGGAACTCCAGCCGCCGCCCTTCCCGGAGGGGCCGGATGCCGATTTCGAAGCCATGCTGGCCTCGACCAATTCGGTCTTCCTGCACCTCCGCCGCGATCGCTACTCGCCGCGCCTCGGCTCCGGCTACTACGACTCTAGTATCGGAGCGGCGATCTCCACTCTGGGAAGCTGCCACTTCTACGTCTTCGGCGACGACCTCGGTTGGGCGAAGCAATACCTCGATTTCCAAGGCGCGCCGGTGACCTACGTATCCGACGAGGGCAGCGATGAATTGCGCGACTTCCGTTTGATGGCTGCCTGCCGCCATGCGATTGTGGCAAACAGCTCGTTTAGTTGGTGGGCCGCGTGGCTGCGCCGGCACGCCGACAAGCGCGTTTGGACACCGAACGATCCCGGCTGGCCGCTCAAGCCCGCATCGGAATGGACGAAGGTGCCGAATCGATTGGAGTACGGGCCGGGCGATTGAAGCAAAGGCGCATGCAATTCGCGGTGAAGAACCGCCGAACCAAGTTGCAATTTGCTGTTTCATACGCCGGCCCCCGGATGTTGGAAGTCTTGATCCGTCCTTCACTATTCAGTGCGGATCAAAACGTTACAGGCTTTTGCACAATGCCCGGCATGAGGCCTGCATCTTAGGAAGATGTTCGCCCACTCACCCGTGATCGACTCTAACCCTAGCTTCAACCTCTCCCGTGTCATGATCGCCATTCCCAGTGGGCTCTCCAGATCCGTGAAGCGTTTTCCATCATCTAGAAAACGACAACAACTCCATGAGAACGACGGTCTTTCTCTCCGTCTTGCTCGGGATCTGGCTGCCGCTCCACGCTGCTTCGGTCTCGGGTGAATTGCGCAAGTGGCACAAGGTCACGCTTTCGTTCAACGGTCCCTCGACCAGCGAAACGTCAACGCCGAATCCTTTCACGAACTATCGGCTTGATGTGACCTTCCGGCATGCCGGCAGCGGCAAGACGTATGTGGTGCCGGGCTACTATGCGGCCGATGGCAATGCCTCCAATACCTCGGCGACTTCCGGCAATGTGTGGCGGGCGCATTTCGCTCCTGATGAATCCGGCACGTGGACCTACGTGGCGTCCTTCCGCAGCGGCACGAACGTCCATGCCGGAAGCCCGGGGTCGGGCAGCAGCGCCGGCTTCTTCGATGGCGACAGCGGCAACTTCACGGTGACGGAGACGAACAAGACCGGCCGCGACCTGCGCGGCAAGGGACGCCTGCAGTATGTCGGCAAGCACCATCTGCGCTTCGCCGGCACGGGCGACTACTTCATGAAGGCCGGCGTCGATTCGCCCGAGAACCTGCTCGCATATGCGGACTTCGACGGGGATTTCAAAACCGACGGCCAAGGGGACGATCTGGTCAAGGACTGGCAACCTCATGTGGGCGATTGGCAATCGGGCGACCCGGTGTGGCAGGGCAGCAAGGGCAAGGGATTGATCGGCGCGATCAACTACCTCGCGTCCGAAGGACTGAACTCGTTCTCGTTCCTGACGATGAACATCAACGGCGACGACAAGAACGTCTTCCCCTACACCAGCTACGGCGTTCGCGATCGCCTCGACGTGTCAAAGCTCGACCAATGGGAGATCGTCTTGGAGCACGGCACCCGCAACGGGATGTATCTCCACTTCAAGACCCAGGAGACCGAGAATGAGCTGCTGCTCGACAGCGGCAACCTCGGCAACCATCGCAAGCTCTACTACCGCGAGTTGGTCGCACGCTTCGGCCATCACCTCGCGCTGAACTGGAACCTCGGCGAGGAGGTCAATGACGCCTCGACCTCCCAGAAGAAGGCATGGGCGCAGTACTTTCATGACGTCGATCCCTACGACCACCACATCGTCATCCACAATGGCGACAGTCACACCGACCTGATGGGGCCGGGCTCCGAATTGACCGGCATGTCGTGGCAAGCGAATGCCTCGAATTTCAGCGACACCTTCTCCAACGTCCTTGATTACATCGAAGACTCGGTCGCCGCAGGCAAGCCGTGGGTGGTGGCCTGCGATGAACCCGGGGACGCTCAACTGAGTCTGCGCCCGGACAACGATGCCGGCAGCAGCCACACCGATGCGCGGCGCGATGCACTGTGGGCGACGTTCATGGCAGGTGGCGCGGGAATTGAATTCTACTTCGGCTACGGGAAGCCGAATTCCGACCTCACCTGCGAGGACTTCCGCAGTCGTGATTCCTTCTGGGACTACTGCCGCTACGCCATCGAGTTCTTCGAGTCCGGAGCGGTGCCTTTCCAAGACATGAGCAACCACAATGAGCTGGTCAGTGGGAGTGGCGACAATCTCAACCGCTGTTTGGCCAAGCCCGGGCAGAGCTATCTGGTCCAACTGCGCTCCGGTGGCACGCACACCCTCAATCTCTCCGGTACAAGCGGAAGCTTCCGCGTTCGCTGGCTCGACACGCTCAATGGAGGAAGCCTGATCAGCGGGAATACGGTGAGTGGCGGCGGCTCCGTCAGCTTGGGCGCGCCGCCGAACTCCACCACCCAGAATTGGATCGTATTGGTGGATAAAACCACCGGCAGCACACCGGACAATCAAGCGCCGGTCGTAAGCGCCGGTCCGGATCGCAACGGTGCGCTGAGTGGTTCGTCCGTGACCCTGACCATGAGCGGCAGCGTGACTGACGACGGCCTTCCGGAAAGCGGCACCCTGACGATGAGCTGGACCCGAGTCAGCGGTCCCGCCGGGGTTTCGTTCGCCACCCCGACCTCGCCCTCCACCAATGCGACCTTCTCGGCGGTGGGAACCTACGTCTTGCGGCTGACCGCCAGCGACGGTGAATTCTCCCGCAGCGACGACGTGACGGTGACCATCACCACCACCTCCGGCGGCGGCGGCGGGGGCGAGACCCTGACCTTCGGCGCCACCCAGGACGCCTACACCGAGAACGGCACCACCCGGAACGTAAGCTCGATCCGCGTGGAAAGTTCGGAGCGCAAGCGCATCGCCTACATCCAGTTCGATCTCCAAGGCATCGTCTCTGCCACCAATGCCATCCTGAAGCTCACGGAAAGCGACGACGAATCGTCTGGAACGATGACGATCCGGCTCTACGCCGCCCTTTCCAACAACTGGTCCGAAGACACCATCACGGGCTCGAACGCCCCGGGCAAGGGAGCCTTGCTCGACACCTTCACCGGCGACATTCCCGACGGCAAGGAAGTCTCGTTCGATGCCTCCGCCTTCATCACCGGCCCGGGCACCTACACGCTGATCTTGGAAGCCGATCCTTCGAGCCGCGACGTGGCATTCGCCGCGACCGAGAACTCCGTCACCTCGGCACGGCCCGAACTGGAAGTCGCGACCGGCGGCACGCCCCCTCCGAATGCAGCCCCCATCGTCAGCGCCGGTGCCGATCAGTCGGCGACGCTCAGCGGCTCGTCCATCCAAGTTCAACTCAACGGCTCGGCCAGCGACGATGGCTTGCCGTCGGGCTCGTCGCTCAGCGTCATTTGGTCTCAGGTCAGCGGACCGGCAGCGGTTTCCTTCTCATCTTCAAGTTCCCCCAGCACCCAGGTCGCCTTCAGCCAAGCTGGCAGCTACACCCTGCGTCTGACCGCGAGTGACGGCACCCTGACATCGACCGACGACGTCATCGTCACGATCAATCCACCGGCACCCACCAACCAGGCGCCGGTGGTCAACGCGGGCCCCGATCGCACCGCGACCTTGGGCGGCGGCCAAGCCACCATCGCGCTGGACGGCTCCGCCACGGACGATGGCCTGCCAGCAGGCGCGAGCCTTGCGGTCGCATGGTCGCGAGCGAGCGGCCCGGCCGCCGTGACCTTCTCCAGTCCGTCGTCGCCGGACACCAATGTCACCTTCACCGTCGCCGGCACCTATGTCCTCCGCCTCAGCGGCACCGATGGCAGCTTGACCGCTACCGACGACACGACGGTGGTGGTGAGCGATGCTCCCAGCGGTGGCACGCAGACCGATTTTCTGCCCACCCACGATGCCTATACGGAGAACGGCAGCAATCGCAATGCGTCGAACCTGCGCGTCGAGAGCACTTCGCGGAAGCGCATCGCGTTTCTGCAGTTCGACCTGTCAGCCGCGGTTTCGCCGATCAGCTCGGCGACCTTGGAATTGACCGAAGACGATGACGTTTCCTCCGGCACGCTGACGCTGCGCCTGTTCGCCGCCACGTCGAATTCATGGAGCGAAAGCACGATCAGCGGCAGCAATGATCCGGCCAAGGGGGCCGAACTCGATGCCGTCACCGGCGAGATCGGCGACGACGAGTCGGTGACCTTCGATGTCTCCGCCTTGGTCACCAGCCCGGGCATCTACAGCTTCATTCTCGAAGCCGACTCCTCACCCTACGATGTGGCGTTCGCTTCCTCTGAAAACACCACCGCCTCGGCGCGACCGATCCTGCGGGTCACCGGTGGATCGGTCGCAGCCGTCATGAATCTGAATGCCGGAGTCGCCCCTGCCGCCACGACTGAGCCAGCGCCAGCCGTGAGTATCCAGCGCATGCCTGGCCAAGGCATCCGCGTGAGCATGGCGGGCGTTGCCGGACGGGGGTACCGCATCCAGCGCAGCGCCGACCTCGTCCAGTGGGAAACCTTGGAGACGGTGATCGCCGCGGAGGACGGAGCCGTGGACTTCATCGACCCCGACCCGCCCGCGCTCCAAGCATTCTACCGGCTCGAATGGGACGACTAGGCCTTCACCGGCGCGATGCGGATGCAATCCATTGCCACCTCGATCCCGAGGTCCGGCCGCCGCTCCTTCACCCAGGCCTCGATGTCCGACACCGCGGGATAGTCCTGCGCGCCGACATGCCGGAAACAACGGGCGTCATCAATGAGCACCACGAACGGCTGGCTCATCGTGGAGGAAAAGATCGCCTCCAGCTCACCCCACACCGGGCAGTTGAGATCGCCCTGCGCGGTGTCGCCACCCGAGTAGTGGCCATCAAGCCAGAACAAGGTGGGGGCATCGAGCTTGGCGACGATCTGTGGCATCACCTTGCCGCTGTCGCCTTGGTACAGCTCGACATTCGCCACGCCGGCGAAGCGCTGCTTGGCCTCGCTGTAGAATTTCTCCGCCAGCTCGATGGAGTACACCTTGCGGAATTCGCCGCGCATGGCCTCGACGGTATCGCCCTTGAAGGTGCCGGTCTCGACGAGGATCTGCAGGCCGTGGCGCTGCTTGTAGTCGAGCAGCATCTCGCGCTTGGCCAGCGGTGGCGGCGGGTCGGGGCGACCGTCCTCGATCCACTTGCTGTATTTGCGCTTCTCCTTGAGATTCTTGAACCAAGCCATGGGCGGGGAAGGCTAGGCCGAGGCGGCGCGGGGTCCAAGCGCATTTTCGGGAGGGAATCCGCCCAGCGAAGGGGGTCAAGTGGCTTGCAAGCTTGTCAGGTCGCTTTTGCCGACCGCGCGGCAAAAGTTTCGCGGGAAAAATCGATCTTCTGCTGGTGGCTGTCGTGCGGATGGCTGATCCGGCGCTCGTGGGCCGGCTCGAGCCGGCGCAGCAGGCCGACGCCGTTGGCGAGCTGGATGGCGAGGCCGGGACGTGCGTTGACTTCGATCATCAGCGGCCCCTTTTCCTCGTCGATCATGAGATCGACGCCGAGGTAGCCGAGGCCGGTCATCTCGTGGCAGGTGACGGCGATGTCGAGGATGGCATCCCAGTGCGGGAGCTGGACACCGACGACGGGGACTTTCAAATCCGGATGGCGTTCGATCGGGTGGCCGTGATGTACGGCGCGGATCGTACGTCCGGTGGCGAGGTCGATGCCGATGCCGATGGCTCCTTGGTGGAGATTGGCCCGGCCGTCGGACTCGCGGGTCGCGGCGCGCAGCATCGCCATGACGGGATAGCCGTGAAGCATGACGACGCGGATGTCGGGCGCCCCTTGGAAACTGATTTCGGTGAGGACGCGGGCGGGATGCACGCGATATTCGATCAGAGCGACGTCGCGATTTCCCCCGAGGGAAAACAGGCCGGCCAAGATGTTCGAGCAATGATGTCGGATCTCGTCGATCGATAGCCGCACACCGCTGGGCTTGAGAAACCATTCGCCCTCGCGATGAGCGATGACGAGCACGCCCTTTCCGCCCGAGCCGCGGGCGGGTTTGATGACAAACGAGTCGCGGTTGCCGATCAGCTTGTGGATGAGCGCCGTGTCGTGCGGACTGCGAATGACACCGTAGGTCTCCGGAACGGCGAGGTTCCTTTCGCCGGCAAGCTGCTTGGTGCGGAGCTTGTTATCGACCAGGTCGTAGAGCCTGCGCGGGTTGTTCGGCAACAGAAAGCGGGCGTTGCGCATGTTGATGCCGACCACGCCCATCGCGTGGAGTTCGGCGGGCGTGCGGATCCAGCGGTGCCACCAGCGGCGCCGCGCGCCCGAGACGGAGGACGTCGCGACAGAAGGCGGAAGTTTGGAGGCCTGGGGCGAACCGGCCTCAGATGCCTTTCCATCCAGTCTGTCGTCTGGCGTCTTCAAGTCTTCTGTCTTTATGCCTCCTTGAAATCGCGGAAGCGGAACAACTCGGAGAGGCGATAGCCGGTGTATCGGCCGATCAGGATGATGAGTGCGAGCAGCACCAGCAGGAGTTCCGGAAAATAGAAGGCCCAGTACTGCACCTGGCGGACGCTCATGAACGAGTAAGCGATCACGGAGACCAAGAGCGATCCGCCGACCTGGAACAGCGCGCTGCGTTTCCCCTCCTCTTCCCAGATTAGCGACATGCGCTCCAGGGTCCAGGCGAGGATGATCATGGGAAAGAGCGTGATTTGCAGGCCATCACGCATGTTGAGTTTATAGCTGACGACACTTAGGATCATCATCAGCAAGGTGACGATGACCACGCAGGCGGCGACGCGGGGCACGACGAGCATGTTCAGTCGCGAGAGAAGGAAGCGGAACCAGAGTCCGGCAGCAATGATCACCGTGAACATGATGAGGCCGCTCAAGGGATCCATTTCCAGCAGCGCCAGCGCCAGCAGTACCGGCATGAACGTGCCCAGCGTGGCGATGCCAATAATGTTCCGCATGACGACAACAACGAAGGCCCCGAGCGGAATGAGCACGACGTAGCGAAAGACCGCTTGCTCCGACGCCGGCAATCCGAAGATGGTGGAAATCAACAGCGGCGAATCGCGCAGATTGGTAAGTTCCTGGAGCGGGATCAGGCCGCGGATGACCGTGAAGGTGAGCTGGGACGCTTCCGCCTCGCCATTCACCTCGAACAGCGGTCCCCCGCCGCGGTTCCAGACGAACATCGTCTCGGGATCGAGCGTGGAGGCGGGCTCGTCCGGGTCGCGGACTTTCCAGTCGGCACCATCGTAGTACTCGACGAGGCGCGTCGGCTGCTGGCCGCCGCGGGCCTCCTCGAGACGCACGCCGTAGGCGATTCGGGCGGGAACACCTGCGAGATTGAGCAGATCGATGCCGAGCACGGGAATAGTGCTGCGTCCGCCGGCTTCCTCCTCGTAGCGCTTGCGGAGCAGACCGACCTCTTGTGAGGCATCGATGGCATTGATGGCTTCGAAGATGCCGACGAAGAGCGAATCGGGATCGGCCGAGACCGACTTGGCGCGCTGGATCACGCGCTTGGCGGCATCTTCGGCGGCACCGGAAAAGCCGGGATTCTCCGAAACGGGCAAGCCGCCGCCGGAGTGAGGGATCGGTTCGCCGCCGCTCTTCTGGCGCTTGGGAAAACTGACGCGGTAATAGATCGCTTGGTTGCCGGCCTGCTTTTCGGAGGCCCAGATGGCGGTGTACTCGCCGCGGTCTTTCTCGACGTAGTAGTTGTAGCCGACGGAGCCGGCTTCCTGGCCGATCCCTTCTTCCACCGCTGAGGCGGGCAGTGACAGGCGGGCACTGACTTTCCCTCCCTCGGACGCGGCGATGAAGGTGATCTTGGCCTCGACCAGCCAGCGCTCGGGCAGCTCACCGGCGCGAAGGGGCAGGCCGAGTTTGACGTGCTTGTAAGCGGCGATGCCGCCGCCGATCGCCGTGAGCAGGAGGACGACGAGGAGAAGTTTGACGCGCGAGGCCATTCCGGTGGCGGGCTCCGATCAGCGCATGATCTTCTGGTCCGCGAGGTAGGCGCGGGAAGGATCGACCCAGCCGAGTTCCTTGATGGTGGTGCGACCGATAAGCACCGGGCTGAGCATGTTGCTGCGATTGTTAAGGGTGAAGTCCGCGCGCAGCTTGCGCTCGCCGAGGGTGAAATTGAGCCGGACCACTTCGCGGGCCTCGGATTTCCCGCCGGGGTCCTTGATGTGGGCGATGCGGGCCAGCGGGGCCTCGATGCGGGTGCGCGGCGAGTTCTTTTCGCCGGGATCGGTGACAATGAAGCGGACCCACTTCTTCCCGTCGCGCTCGAAAAGCTCCTTTTCCTCGGCGTGGATCGAGGAGGTAAGCGCACCGGTATCGAGCTTGGCGGCGAGCTTCATCTGCGTCTGGCCGACCAGCACCCATTCGCGCCACCCATAGACTTGGACGGGATCGGAAGAAACGGGACGGGCGACCGCGGTGCCGGCATCCGCCTCCTTGCGTTCGGCGGCGGCTTCATCGTCGTCCGCAGCGTCAGGCGGCATCGGCTCGCCGTCCTTGTCGGCAGGCGTCGGCGTGTCGGCCTCCGGTGCTTCCTGCGGATCTGCGGGCTTGGCCGGAGTCGCCTCCTTGCCATTCGCGGGCTTGGCCGGAGTCGCCTCCTTGCCATTCGCGGGCTTGGCCGGAGTCGTCTCCTTGCCATTTGCGGGCTTGGCTGGTGTCGCGCCCTTGCCGTTGGCGGGCTTGGCGGGTGGCGTCGCCTCCTTGGCCTTGTCCTTGCCGTCGGCTGGCTTTGCCGGTGCTTCTTCCTTGCCCTTGGCGGGAGCCTCGGCTGGCTTTTCCGGGGCGACCGGCCTGGCGGTCTCCGGTGCCGCGAAAAGCCCCATGGGCATTGGCAGACAAAGTGCCAGCAGAAGGGACGTAAGGGCTTTTCTTTCGAGGGTCACGCGGGCCGACTATCAGCAACAGATCTCAGGAAATGCAACGGAATTCCCGATCCCAGAAGCTCCCCGGAGTGCATTCCGCCACCGTCGCCACGGCAGTCGCCGCGGCGCTCGTATCGTGCGGAGGACTGCACTTCGACTCGCCTCGCGAGAGGCTGGAAGTGTCAGCCCCGGCGACGTGGCAGGCGGCGTCCGCGGGCCGCGACGGCAAGATCAGCAGCGGCTGGCTCCGCGAGTTCTCCGATGCCGGACTGACCCAGGCCGTGAACGAGGCGATGACCCACAATCAGGACCTCAAGGCGGCTTCGGCACGCATGCGCCAGGCGAAGGAGTCGAGCATCGCGGGTAAATCCCGCACGCGACCGCGCGTGGGAGCGGGGGGATCCGCGGGATTCAGCGTGGATGAGAATGGCGACGCGCCGGCGACCGAAAGCGAGCGCTACGGACTTTCGCTCGCCGCTTCATGGGAGGCGGACTTGTGGGGACGGCTGCGCGATTTGAATGCCGCGGACGATGCCGACTACGCCGAGGCCCGCGCCGATTTCCGCGGTGCCCGGCTTTCCCTCGCGGCGAATGCCGCCAAGGCGTGGTGCAATCTGATCGCCGCGGAGCAGTTGTTGGAGCTGGCCTACAGCACGCTCGATTCAAACGAGCGGGTGCTGCGCGCCGTCGAGCGGCTGTTCAAAGGCGGAGCGGGTCAAGGCGCGCTCGATGTGCAGCTCGGCCGCACCAACGTGGCCTCCTCGCAGCGCGCGGTGAAGGCGGCCCAACTCGCCCGCGACAATGCGGCTCGCGCCTACGAAGTCCTCACCGGCCGCTACCCATCAGGCAAGACGTGGGCGTCGCGTGAATTGCCGGAGCTGAAACGCGGCGTGCCGGCGGGTTTGCCCGCGGATCTGGTCGAACGGCGGCCTGACCTCGCGGCGGCGCGGGCGAGATTGTTCGCGAGTGCCAAGCGCGCCGATGCGGCACGCAAGGCGATGCTGCCCAGCCTGACCCTTACCGGCAGCAGCGGCACGCCGGTCTCGACCTTCTCCAACCTGCTCAATCCGGCCTACCTGGCCACCTCGGTGGCAGCGAATTTCGCCCAGTCGGTCTATGAAGGCGGCGCACTTTCGGCCGATGCCCGCGGCGCGCTCGCGGCGAACGAGGCCGCCGTCCATGACTACTCGCAGGCGGCGCTGGAAGCGTTTCGCGAGGTCGAGTCAGCACTCAGTGCCGATTCTTCCCTGGCCGAGCAGGAGACCTACCTCGTGACCGAAGTCGAGCAGGCCGCCTTGGCGCAAAAGCAGGCGGCACGCGATTATTCGGACGGCGTGAATGACGACATCCTGCGCGTGTTGGAGTCGCAAAGCCGGGCGACCAATTCCCGCGCCGGCTTGATCCGGCTGCGCAACGAGCGGCTCCAGAACCGGATCGATTTGCACTTGGCGCTCGGTGGCGACTTTGAAACCGGACCGCGCTGAAGAAATCGGGAGCAAATTCCCGCGTGGGGCTTCGTATTTGGCAAACCCGTTTCCGCGGTCCATCTTCCCGCCCCGTTTTTCCTGATGCTCCTGCGCCTGCTCATTCCCCTGATCATTGTCGCCCTCGGCGGACTCGTCGCATGGCGCTTGGGCATGCCCGTGGAAGCCCCCAAGCCCCAGCCCGCCCCCCCGCAGGTGCTCAAGACGGAGATTCTGGAACTCCAGCGCAGCGATTATCAGGTCACGATCGACAGCCAAGGCAGCATCCGCGCCCACTACACGACCACCGTCACCCCTCAGGTCGCCGGAACCATCGTGAAGCTCCATGAGCGCTTTGAGGACGGGGCATTTTTCAAAAAGGACGAAGTGCTGGCCGAGCTCGATCCCGCGGATTTCCAAGTCGCCGTGTCCGCCGCCGAGTCCCGGCTAGCCCGTGCCGAGGCGGTGCTGGTGCAGGAAGAAGCCCGCGCCAAGCAGGCCCGCCTGAATTGGCAGGATCTCGGCTACGACGAGGAACCATCCGAACTCGTCCTGCGCATTCCCCAGCTCAAGGAGGCCAAGGCTTCGGTCGATGCCGCCACGGCGGAACTCGAACAAGCCCGCCGCGATCTGGAACGCACCAAGATCCGCGCGCCCTTCGACGGCCGGGTCCAGGAGCGCGCCGTGGGCCTCGGCCAAGCGGTCGGCGGCTCCACGCCGCTCGGCGAAATCTTCGCCACCGACTTCGCGGAAATCCGCCTCCCGCTCGCCCCGCGGCAGCTCGATTTCATCAGCCTCCCCTCCCATCCTGGCGACCCCGAAGTGCCGGTGACGCTGACCGACGCCATTGCTCAACGCAATGAGGTCCAATGGGAAGCGCGCATCGTCCGGACCGAGGGTGCGCTCGACGAATCGTCGCGCGAGCTGTTCGCGATCGCCCGCATCGACGACCCCTTCGGCCTCGTTTCCGGCAAGCCGCCGCTGCGGATCGGCCAGCCGGTGCGGGCCTCGATCCGTGGCAATATTCTCAAGGACGTCTTCGTCATCCCCCGCCACACCATGCGGGGTGTGAACCGGATCTACCTCGTGGATCGCCAGAAGCCTGCCATCCAGCGGACGAATATCGAGCCCGTCTGGTCCACCGCCGACGAACTTGTCATCAAGGACGGCCTCCAGCCTGGCCAGTGGCTGGCCACCACCCGCCTGCCCTATGCACCGGACGGCGCGCCGGTGGAAATCGTCGAGCGCCCGGTCGCCGCCGAGGCACCGCCGCAAGGCACTGCCTCCAAGCCCAGCGGCTCCTGATTCCTCCGCCTCCTGAGGAAGAATCACTTATAGGCTTATTATTAAGCTTTATTAAATTTTCCTTGTTCCGGGTCGGAATTTTTGAAATTCCTAAGCCCGTCATGAGAGCACTTCCGTTCCTCGCCGCCCTCCTTTGCACCGCCCCGCTGGCCCACGCCAAATCCGAGCTGGAGCTCCTCCAGGATCGCTGCGCGGAGATGGAACGGCAGATCCGGGCGCTGGAGACCGAAAACAGCCAGCTCAAGTCGCAGGTTTCCACCTCGACCAAGACCGTCATCGAAACGGCCAAGCCGGCTGCGACTCCCGAGGCCCCCGCTGCGGCAAAGACGACCGCTGCCGAGCCCACCAAAGCCGCCGGTCCTTCCTACGCCACCGTCCGCGCCGGCGACACGCTGGCCAAGGTCGCCAAACGCAATGGCACGACTTCCGCCACGCTCATCAAGCTCAACAAGCTGAAGAATCCTTCGCTGATCCGCCCCGGCCAGAAGCTCCGCCTGCCCGACAAGGCTCCGGCCGCCATGGCCAAGACCGCTTCCCCTGCCTCTGCCGCTCCGGCTCCTGCCCCGCAAGGTGGCACGCACATCGTGAAGTCGGGCGAGACCTTTTTCAGCATCGCCCGCCACTACGGCTTGAGCCCCGAAGCGCTGCAAGCGGCCAATCCGCAGATCAAGGCCGATAGCCTGCGCGCCGGCCAAACGCTTCACCTCGGCGCCAAGCCCGAGCCGGCCGCGGCCTCCGCCAAGCCGACAAGCGAGACCACTCCTGCCCCTGCGACCAAGATGGCCGCCGCCACCGGGTCCGCACCGGAATCGGCCAGCCAACCGGTGAGCAATGTTCCCAAGCTTCGTCTCGTCGTCATCAACGAGCCCATCGATTTCGGTGCTTTTGCCGCAGCACACGGCACGAGCACCGCGAAACTGAATGCCCTGAACGGCCACAACCTGAATCCCAGTACAGTCCTTGCAAAGGGGTCAGAGTTTTACGTTCCCGCCCAGCCTTGAGAATTCAATGCTCTGATTCCTTGGGTTGATGGCCGTAAAGGTCATGGCACCCGTCCGGGATTCGTCCCGGGCGGGTTTTCGCGTTTAGCAAAGGTAGGACGCAACCGCCGGGCGCGCCGATTCCGCTGGCGCCGATCCCGCCGACTTACCTTTCACCCGCCGATTTCCCTCTCGTCGGGCGGCATGCCTACCCTCGCGTCGTCCGTGGGACGGCCCTGCGGTCCGCCCCTACCTAGCTTCTTTGATCACGGCGACACCGCCAGCCGCCCCGGGCCTTGGGTCTCCTCAAAGATGAAGCCGTTCTCCTTGTAGGTCTTGAGGCGGAATCGGGTGGTCGTGGCAACCACGCCGTCCATCGTGCGGCGCTTCCCGGAAACGAAACGCACGACCTCGCGCAAGGAGGACCGTAGGCCAGCGGTTGGGCGGATGCCTTGTGAAGGCAGAGCTTGGGGGGGCTCCGATCCATGCCCCCCCCGCGGTTCGACCATCCTTTCGCAACGCAACGGGGTTCACAGGCCGCCCAACCTTCTCCGCGATGCGGACGCCAGGCGCTCCCCGAGCGCACCCTGTTAGGGATGACGGCAAGCCTTCTCCCTGGGCTCTCTCTCTCAACGCCAACCGCTTTATATTAATGAAATTTAGTAATTAATATTTTCTAACAATTGCACGTTGAATCATCAGACATCAACTGGACCTCAATGCGTTAGAGTTTGTCCAAACATATCGCTTAACCGCCATTCTATTGACGCTCATTAATCTCAAGGTTAGTCCAACAATCGAGCGATCCAGATAATCACAAGAGCATCGTCCATCTGTGAGCAGGCACCAAATCAAAGCCGACGATCCGCCAACAGTCCGGGATTCCCGGCCCTCGAAGGCCACCAATGATGACTTTCCTCGCTCCCTCCCGAAGTGGCGGCCTTGGAACAGGCCGACGCAGCCCTCCGCGCGCAGGACGACGGAGCCGTGACCGTTTCCTCAATTTCCCTTCACCCATCCATGAAAACGCAATACGTATCGATTCAAGGTGCCGCTCTTTTGGCCGCGGCGCTCCTCACTTCCACCGCTTCCGCCCAAAACGTCGGCATCGGCACCACCACCCCGAAATCCAAGCTCAGTGTCAACGGCAGCACCGCCAGCGGCGGCATCGCGGTGGGCGATGCCACCTACACGAGTACGACAGGTACCGTAGCTCCGCTCAATGGTGCGATCATCCAGGGCTTCACCGGAATCGGAACCAAGAGCCCCGGATGGCTGCTGAGTGTCGTCAATGACCAAAGCACGGCCGGGAACACGAACGGGGTGATCAGCCTGCGCCAGTATGGCTCCACCCACCAATCAGCCTTTGAATTCTTTTCCGCAAACGGAACCGAAGCGGCTCCGACCAGCCTGGCAGCCGGAGAGCGGATCGGCGGGGTCTTTTTCAATGGTCATGTCAATGGCGCCGTGACCGGCCTCTCGGCGGTGTCGTCGAAATACCGGGGAGATGGCACGACCACGATGAGCGACCTCGAGTTCGGCGTCAGCGGAGCATCTCGGATGTTTCTGGCTCCCGACGGGAAACTCGGTCTCGATACCGCTTTTCCTCTCGGCCGGCTGCACGCGGTTGGCGACTTCAATACCATCGTTGCTTCCGGAACCAACCCCCGGCTGAACCTGGTCGATACAAGGTTGGGTACCGCCAGTACCGCGCCGTCTTGGCTGATCGACAACGACATGGATACCTTCCGTATCAGCAGGCAGGCGGATCTTTTCACCCCGGGGCTCACCCATTTCAGGGTGGACAGCAACGGAACCGTCGGTATCGGACTTCCCGCTCTTGAGAATCCGGCCACTCCGATTCTGGCGACCCTGCACGTCGGTGGTCCCAGGCCCACCCTGCTGGCAAGCGGATCCCGCAGCTATTTCTATGGAGGCTCCAATCTGGCGAGTGATACGATCACCAACGCGAATCAATCCCCATCCATCCTGACAGAAGGTGCGATCCTGACGAGAGGTTACTTCATCGCGCTCAACGGAACCGTGACCACCTCGGATTCCCGCTTCAAAAACATCATCGGCGTTTCCGATACCGCGAAAGATCTCAGCCTTCTGAACAAGATCCAGATCACGGACTACAGCTACATTGACAAACTGTCCTCCGGCGGAGGGGTTCATAAGAAGGTCATCGCGCAGCAGGTGGAGGAGGTCTTGCCCGCCGCTATCAACAAGCGCACCGATTTCGTGCCGGACATCTTCGGGAAGGCGGCAAAGGTTGAACCGGAGGAAGGGGGCAGCGTTCTCATCACGATGGAGAAAGCGCATCCGCTGAAGTCCGGCGACAAGGTGCGCTTGTTTGACACCGAGAATCGTCCCGTTGAAGCGAAGGTCACCGCAACCGACGGCCCGAGCTTCTCCGTGGCGACCACCGCCGATCTCAGCAAAGGGGTCTTCGTTTACGGGACCGAGCAGAGCGACGTGCGCGCCGTGGACTATGAAGCGATCGCCATGCTGAACGTCAGCGCGACGCAGGAGCTGGCGAAGAGTATGGAAGCTTTGAAGGCGGAGAACGCCGGACTTCGTGCCCAGGTTGCGGATCTCAAGGTGGCCAACGACAAGCTTAACGCCCTTTCTTCCGAGATGGCGGAGTTGAAGCAGGCCGTCGCCGCGATGCGGTCGATGGACGAGGAGCCGGCAAGGACGGTCTCGATCAACCGATGACCACTCCTCTCACCTGAGCATCCTCACCTCATTGCCTCTCATGAAATCAAGTATCACGTCATCCACCGCCGTCGGCCTGCTGGCCGCCGCGCTGCTCACACCCATAGCACAGAGAACACACCCTAACACATGAAGACTGTCATTCGAAGTTCTCTCGCAGCGCTGGCCATGGCCGGTGTCTCGGGGGCCGCCACCATGTCCTTGGTAACCAACACGAATCCCGGCCAAGTCACCGGCGATCAGGCACCCGAGGAGCCGCGCAGCGATTACGTCAGCCAGATCTTTGCCGGGCAGACCCTCTACATCGGCATTCCATACAGCGCCGGTGCCTGGCCGAGCGCGGAGGCAACCGATTACTTCGAGGTCAGCACCTTCCTGCTCGGCATCAACGGGAGTTCCACGGTCTCCTTTAGCTTCTATTCCGCCACGGACACGGGCGAGGGACTCAGCGCGATCTCCGAACTTCAGGGATTCACGGCGGGCGAGATCAATATCGCCGAGGCGGGATCCGGAACGCCCATGGAACTGGGAGCGACGGCGGGCGTGACCGCGCAGATCCAGTACTCGGACCTGACGGGCAATCCCTTTGCCTCGATCTCGAACGCGATCGTCTGGCTCGGGATTACCAATACCGGGTCCAATGATGTCGCCTACTACACCGGGGATCCTCTCGGGCTCGGGCAACCCGCGCCCGCCTATCAATTCGAGGGACCATTCGACACGGGGGCGACCGCGCTCCATCCGAATACGTACACCTATAATCTCGGTGGCGATCTTGCCACCGCGAACCAGAACGTGCACCCCTACATCAATATCACCGCGGAGACGATCACCGTGCCGGAGCCGGGTGTTGCGGGACTTGCGGGTCTCGCAGGGCTCCTGCTGATCCGGCGCCGCCGCATTCCCTGAATACTTGAACAGGAGGCCGGGCCCGCAAGAGGGCCCGGCCTTTCCTCCCGTTCAACCGAACATCGATCCATGACCCAACGGAAGCTCTTCGCCGGCGCGGCTTCATTCGGGCTCCTCGCGGTGGGAGTCGCAGGGTGGTATGGCCTGAAAGCCAGCCGGCCCCTCGCGGTGGAGGCACCGCTTGAAAACGAAGCTAGGCGATCCGCCGAAATGAAACCCGCGGCCCTGACAGCAGGAGAACTGCTCCAGGAATGGTTTGCCAATTCGGGTCCCGCGACAGCCTCGCACGATGGCAAGGCGGTGATCACGATCTCAGCTCCCGACTCGCCGGCGCGGCGGAAGGCTTTCCAGCATTTGCTGGCCGGCTTGAACGGCGGGAACGCATGGGAACTTTATGAAGCCTTGGCCGCAGCGGATGCGGAGGGGGCGGGAGCGTTGGCGGATGCCGAGTGGACTTCGTTTCTAAGGAAATGGGGAAGCATCGATCCCGGAGCACTTGGGCAGATCGCCGGTCGTCCGGAGACCGGATGGCGTGCGCCTGCCCTGCTTTACGGCGTGGCAGTGGTGGATCCGGCGGCGGCGCTCGCCTGGCTTGAGCAAGAGGCCCCTGCCTCCGACCCGCCGCAGTGGCGGACGGCCGCCTTGCGCGAGCTGGTGCTGGGTTGGACGACGCGTAACTTCGACGAGCCCGCGGAATGGATCCGCGGACATCGGGATGATCCGGCCATGGACGAGGTGATCGCCGGCTATGCCAAGGGCGTGGCGCCCCTTGATCCGGAGAGGGCCTTCGCATGGGCGAATGCGGTGGAAGGAAGCTGGCGGCCGCATGCGCGCGAATGCGTGGCCAAGGAATGGCTGGCGGCGGACCCTGCCGCGGCGACTGCCAAGCTGCTCGAGATGGGCTATGGCCAGGAGGAGCTGGATCAATTCGTCACGGATCGGGACGGCCAGGATATCACCATTTCTGGAACGGGTGCCGATATTCACCTCGGCGAATAGATCCGGGCTCCCTTCCCGGGTCCATCAAGGCGACACCGCCAGCCGCTCCGGGCCTTGGGTCTCCTCAAAGATGAAGCCGTTCTCCTTGTAGGTCTTGAGGCGGAAATGGGTGGCCGTGGAGATCACGCCATCCATCGTGCTCAGCTTCTCGGAGACGAATCGGGCCACTTCGCGCAGGTCACTGCCTTCCACCACCACCATCAAGTCGTAGCCGCCGCTGGCGAGGTAGCAGCTCACCACTTGGTCGAAGCGGGCGATGCGCATGGCCAGGCGGTCAAAGCCGCCGCCGCGCTCCGGCGTCACCTTCACCTCGATGAATGCGGACACGTCGTCATCGCCCGCGGCCTCCGGATTGATGACAGCTTGGTAGCCGAGAATGGTGCCGTTCTTTTCCCACGTGGCAAGGCGCTCCTCGACTTGCGACTCGCTGAGCGACAAGACTTCGGCAAGCTCCTTGTGGCTGTAGCGGGCTTGGCGGCGGAGAAGTTGCAGGAGCGGGTCGATCGACATGACGGCGCGTTTCTAGCGGGCCGGCTTGCCCACCGCAAGGCCGGCGGAGGGCGGCCTGAATCTCAGTGGCTGGCCGAGAGGAAATCGACAGCCATGCTGTAGGCGGATTCCGGCAGATTCCACATCACGTCGCCGTGGCCGAGATTCGGGAGTAGCAGCCGCTTCCCCTGCCCTTCCTCACACTCGGCAAGGAGGCGCGCCGAATGATCGGGCGGGATCACCCCGTCGCGCGCGCCGTGGATGAACAGCAGCCGGGCGTCGGTGCGGCGGACGCTTTCGACCGGCTTGATTCGCCGGGGATCGAATCCGGCGGCACTGCGGACATTCGAACGGACCCATGGGAGGAAGGGCACCATCGCGCCGCTGTAAATCTGGCCGGCATGGTGGCGCATGATTTGGCCGAGATCGGCGAAAGGTGCCAGCAGCACGGCGGCTTCGGCGCGCGAATCCTCCGGCAGCGTTTGGAGCGCGACGGCGGCACCCATCGAGTAGCCCCAAAAGACATCCTTGCCGTGCGGCCGGTGGTCGCGCTTGCGCGAGGCCTTGATCACCCGCAGCGCATCGTTCACCTCGCGCATGCCATAGCTGGCGCGCTCGCCGCCGCTCTTGCCATGGCCGCGCGAGTCCCAAGCGACACAGCGGAAACCCGCGGCGGCCAGGCGCTTGGCGATGGGAAGCATCTGCTCCTTGGTATTGCCGAAGCCGTGGAACAGGTAGGCGGTGCCGAGCTTCGGCACTGCAGGATCGGACGGGAGTTCCAGCGCCGACAGAACCACCCCATCCGCGGCCTCCACGTCAAAGCGCGCGGGCTTCGTCGCAGTCTGCTTTTCCCAATGCCCCGCCTCCACCACGCGTCGCGGCACGGTGAGCACGTCCGCGGCGCGGCGGGTGAGGCAGCCGGTGAGGGCCAGGCAAACGACGATGACGGGGAGCGAGCGCATTTTCCCAAGTCCGGCGAGACTGGAGTCTCGCGGTCCCGGCCGTCAGAGCTTCCCGAGGTAGGAAATGCTCTGCTTGATGCTGGCCATCGGGTCCGGAGAGTGGTCCTGCTCGACGTGGCAGTGCTCGACGCCGGCCTTTTCCGCGGCGGCGATGATCGGCTCCATCGGAATGATGCCGCTGCCGAGTTCCTTGAAGGCGTCCTGCGGGAGATTCCCAAACTCAGGAAGCTTGAGGCCGGACTTGAGGTCCTTGAGGTGGAGCTGGGTGACGCGGCCGGAGAGCTTGGTGATGAGTTCCGCCGGATCGAGGTTGGCGACCTTGATCCAGAAGACGTCGATCTCGAACTTCATGTCCTTGCTGAACTCGGCCATGAAGATGTCGTAGCCGCACTTGCCGCCTTCCTTCGGCTGGAATTCGAAGGCGTGGTTGTGGTAGGAAAGCTGGATGCCGGCAGCCTTGGAAAGCTCGGCCGCCTTGTTGGCGTTGGCCGCGATCTTCTTGTAATCATCGAGCGTCCGGCGCTCGCCATCCGCGAGATACGGGATGACGAGATGGCTGAGGCCGACTTCCTTGGCCTTTTCGAGGATCTTCTGGAAATCGCTCATCGCGGCGTCCTTCGGGCTGACCACGCTGCCCCACTCAAAATGGGACGAATTCAAAGCGAGGCCGGCGGCTTTCGCGCCATCGATGAGCGGCTGGCAATTCGGGAAACCATAGGGCTCGACCTGCTTGTAGCCTGCCTCGGCGACGGCCTTGAGCGTGCCGGCCGGGTCTTTCCCCAGCGGCCCGCGCAGCGTGTAGAGCTGGATGCCGATGTTCTTGCGATACTTGTTGTCCGGGGCGAGGGCGGCGAGCACTTGGCTGGCGGGGGTGAGGGCGAGCGACGAGACGGCGGCGGAACGCAAGAAGGTGCGGCGTTTCATGGTGCCGAAGCTCGCGGTGTGAGATCGCCGTGGCAAGCGCGGGCGGCGGCATTTGCCGGATGCCGGGGACTTTGTGAAAATTTTCACAAACACCCTTGCCCGAGGGGCGCACTTGGGGCCTGATTCCGCGGCCGGGATTCCCCAATGAGCAGCTCCACGACCGAATACCAAGCCCCCGACGTGGCCGCGAAGGCCGCCGAGTACCATGAGGAAACGACGGACTTGATGGGCGAAAAGATGGTCCTGAACATGGGACCCTCCCACCCCGCCACGCACGGCGTGCTGCGCCTGATCCTGGAACTGGACGGCGAAATCATCACCAAGGCCGATCCGGACGTGGGTTTCCTCCACCGCGGCGACGAGAAGATCGCGGAAAACATGCACTACAACCAGTTCGTGCCCTACACGGACCGGCTGGACTACCTCGCCCCGCTGGCAAACAACGTTGCCTACGCCTGCGCCGTTGAAAAGCTGATGGGCTGGGAACTCCCGCCGCGTGGCCAAGCGCTCCGCGTGCTGTGCTGCGAACTTGCCCGCATTTCTTCCCACCTGCTCGGCGTCGGCGTCTGCGCGATGGACGTGGGCGCGATGACCGTTTTCCTCTACACCTTTACGGAGCGGGAAAAGATCTACAACCTCTGCGAGCAGCTCACGGGCGCCCGTTTCACCACCTCCTACACCCGTGTCGGCGGCCAGCTCCGCGACATGCCGGCGGGCTTCGAGCAAGCGGTGCGCACCTTCCTGACCGAGTGCGAGGCGACCATCGAGGAAGTCTCCAAGCTGCTCGACAAGAACAAGATCTACCGCGACCGCATGTGCGACATCGGGATCATCTCGAAGGAAGCCGCGATCGCCTGGGGTCTGACCGGCCCGAACCTGCGCGCCTCCGGCGTGCCGCGCGACCTGCGCAAGGACCGCCCCTACCTCGGCTACGAGAAATACGATTTCGACGTGATCGTCGCGGATGAAGGCGACTGCTACGCCCGCTACCAAGTGCGGATGGAAGAGCTGCGCCAGTCGATCAAGATCTGCCGCCAAGTGCTCGATACCATGCCGGAAGGGCCGGTGAACCTCGCCGAAGCCAAGAGCATGCTCCCGAACAAGGAGAAGGTGCTGATGTCGATGGAGGAGCTGATCCACCACTTCATCGTCGCGACGCAGGGCATCGATGCCCCTCCCGGCGAAGTCTATTTCGGCGCGGAGAACCCGAAGGGCGAACTCGGCTTCTACATCCACTCCACGGGCGGCGGCGTGCCGCATCGCCTGAAGATCCGCAGCCCCTCCTTCTGCAATCTTTCCCCGCTGTCCGTGCTGCTGCCCGGCCACATGGTTTCCGACATCCCGGCCATCCTCGGCTCGCTCGATTTCGTGATGGGCGAATGCGACCGCTGATCGTATAGGTGACTCGCCATGAAAAAGACGATCCTGCTCAGTGTATTGATGGCCGGTGTCTCGTTCGCCGGTTTCGAAAAGTGGACCAACAAGGACGGCAAGACGGCCGAGCTCGAGTTGGTGAAAGTCACCGAATCCGGCGGCGAAAAAGTCGGCGAGTTCAAGATGCGCAACGGCAAGGCCGTTACCTTGAAGATCTCCGACCTCGCCGAGGCCGACAAGAAGCGGATGGAGGAGTGGAAACCCGCCGAAGGCGACGCGTCGGCGACCGCCGCCAAGCCGAGCGTCTTTGACGACGTCCTCGATGGCAACCTGGTGAAGCTCGAGGGCAAGTCGCTGAAGAAATTCGAGCAGACCAAGCGCCCGGAGAAATACTACGTCTTCTACTACACCGCCTCTTGGTGCGGCCCCTGCCAGCAGTTCACTCCTTCGCTGGTTGAGTTCGTCTGTGACCTCGAGGGCAAGAACCTCGGCAACTACCGCGACCTCGCGGCCTTGGAAAAGCTCGTCAAATAATCATGTCCGCCTCGATCCTCGAAGACAACGTCGCCTCGCCGGAGACGCCCGGCTCGAAGTTCTACCCGCCGTTCGTTCCGACCGCGGCGCTCGAAGCCGAGGCCGACAAACGCCTCGCCCAGTTTCCCGAGGATCAGAAGCGCTCGGCGGTGCTGCCACTGCTGCACTTCATCCAGCACCACCACGGCTTCATTTCCGCCGAGGCAATCGAGTGGGTCGCCGCCCGCCTGAGCATCCAGCCGATGAAGGTGCTGGAAGTGGTGACCTTTTATCCCGGCTTCCGCCAGTCGGCACCTGGCAAGGTCCACTTCCGCGTCTGCCGCACGCTGTCCTGCGCGATGGGCGGCTCGCATGAGCTGATGCAGAAGCTGTGCGAACTCACGGGCATCGACCGCTCGCACGCCGATGCGCACCATCACCCGGTGACGGTTTCGCCCTGCGGCAAGTGGTCGGTCGAATTCGCCGAGTGCCTCGCCTCTTGTGGCACCGCGCCGGTTTGCCTCGTGAACGATGACTTCCACGAAGCCGTCACCGCCGACAAGGCCCAGGCCTTGCTCGACCAGTATGCTGACGGCACTTCTTCCCACTGATCACCGATCACTGATCACTCGGCACTTCCCATGATCACTTACAAAGCCGGCAAGCAGCCCGACTCGCGCGAGTATCGCCTCATCTTCAAGAACGTCGATCGCGAGGGCTGGGATCCGTCCATCGACTGCTACCTGCGCGATGGCGGCTACGAGGACCTGAAAAAGGCCATGGGCATGGAACCCAAGGCGATCACCGAGGAAGTGAAGAAGTCCGGCCTGCGCGGCCGTGGCGGTGCCGGTTTCCCGACCGGCCTGAAGTGGACCTTCATCCCGCCGAACAATACCAAGCCGGTCTATCTGATCTGCAACTGCGACGAGTCCGAGCCGGGCACCTTCAAGGACCGCTACATCGTCCATCAGGATCCCCACCAGCTCGTCGAGGGGATGGTGATCTCTTGCTTCGCCGTCGGTGCGAAGGTCGCCTACATTTACATCCGCGAAGAGTTCCCCGGGGCCGCGATCATCCTTGAGAACGCCATCGCCGAGGCCCGCGCGAAGAACTTCGTCGGCAAGAACGTCCTCGGCTCCGGCTTCGACGTGGAAATCTACGTCCACCGCGGTGCCGCCGCCTACATCTGCGGCGAAGAGACCGGCCTGATCGAATCGCTCGAAGGCAAGCGCGCCTACCCGCGCATCAAGCCGCCGTATTTCCCCGCCGCGCTCGGGCTCTACATGTGCCCGACCATCGTCAACAACGTCGAGTCGCTGTGCCACGTGAAGCACATCGTCCGCATGGGCGGCGACGAATACGCCAAGCTCGGCGTGAAGAACAACACCGGCACCCGCATCCTCTGCGTGTCCGGCGACGTGAAGAAGCCCGGCTACTTCGAAGTGGAAGTCGGCAAGGTGACGATGCGCGAGTTGCTCTACGACATGTGCGGCGGACCGAAGGACGGCCGCGAGTTCAAGGCCGTCATTCCCGGCGGATCGTCGGCCAAGATCCTGCGCTGCGACGAAAACTTCACCCTGAAGGGCAAGGGCCCCGAAGGCTCCGACCTCAAGCTTTCCTTCTGGGACATCCCGATGGACTTCGACTCCCTCGCTGCCTGCGGCTCGATGGCCGGTTCCGGCGGGGTGATCGTCATGGACGATTCGCGGAAGATGTCCTGGGTGCTCAACAACCTGAACACCTTCTACGCCCACGAATCCTGCGGCCAATGCACGCCGTGCCGCGAAGGCTCGATGTGGATGAAGAAGCTCTCCGACCGCATCGTCGCCGGCGAAGCCTCGCCGAAGGACGTCGCGACCTTGGAAAGCGTGGCTTACCAGATCGACGGCCGCACCATCTGCGCCTTCGGCGAAGCCTCGTCGTGGCCGGTGGAAGCCATCATCGCGAAGTTCCGCGACGAGCTCATCGCTGACACCAAGGAGGCAAACGAAGCCGTGCCGCACAATCCGGAGGCGGAAGCGCAGCAGCGTTACTTGCAGCATGCGTGAGGCAGCGCTTGGTCAAGAGCGCTGCGATCCAGGCCCACTCAAAAATGACCGCGTAGCGGTCAAGGACGCTAGTAACGGTCTACGCCGCAACCGGATTCTGGTAGAATTTC
>CBKZPU010000006.1:0-72557 GCA_966696705.1 uncultured Verrucomicrobiaceae bacterium
AAAAAGCCCGGCCTCCCTCGCGGAAGACCGGGCTTTTGTTAGAGCGATCGAGCTTACGCGTTGGCGGCTTCGGCCTCGGCGGCCTTGGCCTTCTCCTCGCGCAGCACGGCCTTGCGGCTCATCTTGACGCGGCCCTTTTCGTCCACGCCGAGGCACTTGGCGGTGATCACGTCGCCCTTCTTGACGACGTCCTCGACGCGCTCGGTGCGGCCTTCGGCCAGCTCGGAGACGTGGATCAGGCCGTCCTTGCCGGGCAGCACTTCCATGAAGGCGCCGAAGTTGGTGATGCTGACCACCTTGCCGGTGTAGATCTTGCCGACTTCGATTTCCTGGAACATGCGCTCGATGAGCGACTTGGCGCGCAGCAGGCCTTCTTCCTTGGAAGCGTAGATGTGCACGGTGCCGTCATCCTCGATGTTGATCTCGGCGCCGGACTCGGCCTGGATGCCCTTGATGTTCTTGCCGCCGGGCCCGATGAGCTCGCCAATGCGGTCGGCCGGGATCTTGACGGAGACGATGCGCGGGGCATGCGGGCTGAGGTCCTGCGGACCGGCCACGGCTTCGGTCATCTTGGCGATGACCTTGGTGCGGGCGGCCTTGGCGATGTGGATGGCTTCCTCAAGGATCGAAAGCGGGAGACCGGCCAGCTTCAGGTCGAGTTGGTAGCCGGTGACACCGGCGTCGGTGCCGCAGAGCTTGAAGTCCATGTCGCCGTAGAAGTCCTCGGAGCCGATGATGTCGAGCAAAACCTTGTGATGCATCAAGGTGCCGTCCGGATTCCAGTCCGTTACCAGGCCGCAGGAGATGCCGCCGACCGGAGCCTTGAGCGGGACACCGGCGCAGAGCAGCGACATGGTGCCGGCGCAAACGGTGGCCATCGAGGTCGAGCCGTTCGACTCCATGACCTCCGACGAGACGCGCATGGCGTACGGGAAATCCTCGACGTCCGGGATGACCGGAGCGATCGAGCGCTCGGCGAGGGCGCCGTGGCCGATTTCGCGACGGTTCAAGCCACCCATGCGGCCGGTTTCACCCACCGAGAACGGAGGGAAGTTGTAGTGGAGGATGAAGCGCTTGCTGTCCTCGCCACCGGCGTAGTTGTCGAAGAACTGCTTCTCGTCGGCCGGGGCCAGCGTGCAGATGCCCATGGCCTGGGTTTCGCCGCGGGCGAAGATGGCGGAACCGTGGACGCGCGGCAGCGAGTTAGCTTCGGCAAATAGCGGGCGGAGGTCGCCGATCTGGCGACCATCGGCACGCACGCCCTTCTCCATGATGGAAATGCGGAAGGCCTTCTTCTGGATGTATTCGAAGACCTGCTCGACATCGAAGTCGGTGGAATCCGGGTAGCGGGCCTTGATGGCGGCTTCCACTTCGTCGCGCAGGGCGCCGACCTTCTTGCCGCGCTCGACTTTCGACGGGGCGTAGATGGCGTCTTCGATACGGGAACCGGCGATCTCGTAGCCGATCTCGAGGAGCTCCTCCTTGGCGACGGTCAGCGTGTATTCGCGCTTCGGCTTGCCGGCGAGACGGACCAGTTCCTCTTGGGCTTCGACCAGCTTCTGCACTTCGGCCTGGGCGAAATGGAGGGCCTTGATGAAGTCTTCCTCCGGCAACTCGTTGGCGGCGCCTTCGATCATGATGACGTCGGACTTGTTGCCGACATACACGAGGTCGAGGTCGCTTTCAGCGCGCTCGTCGAAGGTCGGATTGACCACGAACTCGCCGTCCACGCGGCCGACGCGCACCGCGCCGATCGGGCCGCCGAAGGGGATATCGGAGATGGCCAGCGCGGCGGACGCGCCGTTCATCGAGAGGATGTCGGAGTCGTTGATCTGGTCGGCGGCGAGGAGCAGCGCGACGATCTGGGTGTCGTAAAGGTAACCCTTCGGGAAGAGCGGGCGCAGCGGACGGTCGGTCATGCGCGAGGTGAGGATTTCCTTCTCGGTCGGGCGACCTTCGCGCTTGAAGTAGCCGCCCGGGAACTGGCCGGCAGCGGAGGCTTTTTCCTTGTACTCGACGGAAAGCGGGAACCAGGTCTGGCCGGCTTTCACTTTGGTTTGCGACACGGCGGTCACAAGGACCACGGTTTCGCCGCAGGTCACGACGACGGCGCCGTCGGCGAGCTTGGCGATTTTCCCCGTCTCAAAGGTGATGGGGTTCGAGCCGACCTGGCTCGTGACTGTATGGATATTCATCTTGTCTGTCTTTCGTGTGTTGCCCCGGCGACATGCCGCGGCGGTATTTGGTTTCGGACAGACCCCAGAGTCAAAAAGGTTTGGCAGGGACTGTCCGGCGGCGGGTGGGAAAACGTTTCCCTGAAAATGACCCGCCGTTTTCATGCGCGACGGCCACGGGATGAACCGTGGCCGTCGGGAGAAAGGGGCTTACTTGCGGAGGCTGAGTCCTGCGAGGAGCTTCTGGTAGCGCTCCTCGGAATTTGCCTTCACGTAGTCCAGCAGCTTGCGGCGCTGCGCGACCAGCTTGAGGAGGCCGCGGCGGGACGAAGTGTCCTTCTTGTGCTGGGTCAGGTGCGCCGTCAGGTGGACGATGCGCTGGGTAAGCAGGGCGACTTGGTAATCGGCGCTGCCGGTGTCGGTTTCGTGGATCTTGAAATCCGCGACGTTGATGGTGCTTTCGCTCATTGAGGTAGTTGATTCAGTCCAGCCACCTTGGCCGGTCCGCCCTTGGTCGGGACGGCGGAGGAAAGCCGATTCTCAGGGCATTGCAAGCACGGATTCAGGAGTCGGCCCCGGACTCGCGGCGGGTCCGGGCTTTCTGCAAATCGGCCAGGGTCACCGGCGACCGCATGCTGCGGCGGGCGATCAGCCAGCCCGCGAGCGCGCCACCAAAGTGACAGGAGTGAGCGATCGGCAGATTTCCCGGCGGCATCCAAGGCATCGCGAAGGCGAGGATTCCCGAAGCGATCAGGAATCCCAATCCCACGTTCTTGGCAGAAAGCGGCAGCAGGAGCACCCGCGACTTCGGAGATATCGTCGTCAGCCACAGGACCAGCGCGAAAATCCCGCCTGAGGCACCCACCAGCACCATGCCGGGCTCCGGGAGTGGCAGGAGCAGAAATGCCACTCCACCCGCCAGCACCCCGATGAGGAAGACCCGCGCCGCGGTTTTCCATCCGTCGATTCTCTCCACCCGGGCTCCCGTGCTGATCAGGATCACGACATTCAGCAAGGCATGCCACCAGACACCGTGGATCAGCGCGTAGCTGGCGATCTGCCAGACCCACCCCTTCAGAATGCCATCCCGGCTCAATCCCAAAGCTTGGTAGACTTCCGGAATCGCCTCCGATCCGCCGATGGCGGTGAACGCCGCCTCGATCGCTAGAATCACGCCCGCCAGTATGAGCGAAAAGCGCGCGGAGCGAATGTCCTCCCACCACCACTTCAGCCGCTGGCTCCGTCCGGGCACGAACGGAGAGTGCATGGCGTGCGGCGAGGTGGAGAGTCGAAAATAGCGGACGAAAGCCGGGCTTACTTCACCACGCGGGCGCGCGGCTCGCGCTTTGCGGAGTCATTGGTGCCGGCGCAGGTCACGAAGGGACCGCCTTCCAGCGGAGCGATGCCCGTGAAAGCAACATCCGGCATTTCGCTCGGGCGGCCAGCCAGCGGGAAATCCTTGCGCAACGGGTAGAAAGGATAGCCCTCCCACATCAGGATGCGCTTGAGATTCGGGTGGCCGCTGAAGCGGATGCCCATCATGTCGTAAACCTCGCGCTCGTGCCAATCGGCGCCGACCCAGATGTCGGTGCAGGTGGGAACTTCCTCGTCCTCGGAAACCTTGGCCTTGACCCGCAGGTGCTTCGAGTCGTCCACGGTGACGAGTTCATAGACCATCTCGAAACGCGGCTCCTCGCCGAAGAAATCGAGGCTCGAGATGTCGATGATCATCTCGTAGCCGAAGTCCTTCCTGGCGGTGGCCAGCACGTCGTGCAGCACGCCGAGTTTCACGGAAATCGTGTGTTCACCGCGGAACTCCTTGGTTCCGACCACGTCCGCGCCGAATTTCGCGGAAAGGCTTTCGATATCCTGGGCAGCGGACATGGGAAAATCAGGCGAGGTCTTCCAAGAGCTCCTTTTTCTGGTTCGCGAGGGCGGGATCGCCTTCGATCTTCGCCTGAAGCTTCATTAGACCCTCAATGAGCGCCTCGGGCCGCGGCGGGCAGCCGGAAATATAGACGTCCACCGGGATCAGGCGGTCGATGCCCTGCAGCACGGCGTAGGAGCGATACATGCCGCCGGACGAGGCGCAGGCACCCATGGCGATGCACCACTTCGGCTCCGGCATCTGGTCCCAGATGCGCTTCACGGCGAGCGCCATCTTGTAGGTCACGGTGCCGGCGACGATCATCACGTCGGCCTGGCGCGGAGAAAAGCGCATCACCTCCGCGCCGAAGCGGCTGAGGTCGAAGCGGCTGCACGCGGCCGCCATCATTTCGATCGCGCAACAGGCGAGCCCCATCGGCATCGGCCACATGGAATTCTTGCGCATCCAATTCATCGCGGCATCCACGCGGGTAAAGATGATGTTGCCTTCGATCTTGGAATCGTAGGCCGCGTGGGCGGTCTGGGTGGAGTCGCTGACCATGGTCGTGCGCGCGGACGATGCCCCTCCCCCGCCCGGCTCTCAAGCCGTTTGTGAAATTTTTCACAAGCTCGCCGGCGGGCTACCGCCTTGCCATGGCCCGGCGGAAAGCTATTCTTCGAGGCAATGGCCGTCCTTGAAAAAGCCAGCATCCCGCCCTTGCAAGCCGTCGCCTGATGCCCCGCCGCCGCGCTCGCCGGTGGCGCGGCGAACCCCGCGAGTCGCCCGCGAAATCTTGCCGAAGCTCCGGCGCAACGAGGGGAAAACCTTGGCATCAAGGGCGTCCGCGGTTCAATGGACCGCATGATCGGACGGCTCACCCTGCTCCAGCTCTTGCTCGCCGTAGTCTGCGCCGCGAATCCGCTCGGCGAGGAAGCGCTTGCGGAGGAGCGGATCTGGACGGGCAAGAATAGCCAGCAAATCCGAGGCAAGCATGGAATGGTGACCCCCGACCGCCAATGGATCGATCTGACGGTGATGGGCAAAAACCGTCGGATTGCCATCGCCAATCTGAGTGATGCAGACCAAGCCTTCATCCACTCCTGCCTGGACGGGAAGGTCACAAAACCAGAGCCCGTCTCCCCACCGAGCGGCGATCCGGCCGCCTTCAAAGACGCCGGCCAACCGGATCGCAGCCAACTCCCGCTCCTGAACCAAGGCGATCACGGCCAAAAGCAAAGCGATTGCGTGCCGAGTTCGATCTGCAATTTCCTGCTCTGGTGGGACCAAGCCGGCATCCTGCCCATCCCCAAGCGCGGTGAATTCGCGGACAAGGCGGAGTGGATCCACACGGTGATGGCCCGCTATTGCAGAACCAGAAACACCGCGGGCACGGACGTCCGGGCGGCCTTGGATGGCATTGGCGAATACTTCGCGAAAGAGGTGGCCGACCTCGCGACCGTTCGCTCGAAGATCGACCACGATCTCCGCCCGCGGAATCTGGCCCGCTACACCCGGGGGACGAATGCAACCATGCTGGAAATCACGACCCGCCGGGAACACGGTGCGGACGGCAGCCACTGGGTCGCGCTGATGAACGCGGAGGAAGACGGCCGGGTGGTGCTGCACACCTGGGGTGCGCGCTTCGAAGGCGTCCTCAAGGTCTTCGAAAAAGACCCGACGCCCGTGACGGTGAATGGCCAGACCATACCGAAGACGAGCTACGAGATCGAGTTCACCAACCGCGACTCCCTGCCCCAGTGGGTCAAGGATGCGGAAATGCGATTCCTGATGTTCCCCGAGCGACACGACGGGATCATCGTGGTGAAGCCTTTCCTTTATGCGATCCCCGGCAAGCGCTCCGCGCCACCGCCGGACCCCTTGTTCGAGGACGAGACGCCGGCACCGGAGGTCCCGAAAGTCGCCCCGGCACCGGTTGCCGCAGCCGCGCCCGCGCCCATCAAGTTCATCAATCCGGTGCGGACGGAGAGACCCTGGGCCTTTCATGACGGCCGGATCCTTCAAGGCATCGTCGCCATGAACGAAGATGGCAGCCTGGCAATCCGGGATCGCCAGGGTCAGGCAACCTCGTTCCGCGCCGAGGACCTCAAGCCGGAAGATCGGGCGATCTTGGAATTCTGGCGCGGAGCTCAAGGCGAACCCGTGCGGGTGCCGCGCTGGGACCTGACCTACCAACTGGCGACCCCGAAGAGCGGCAAGCTGGAGATCCGCGTGTGCACGGAAGGCGCGATGTGCCGGGTGGAACTGCCGGGGCGAAAGCGGGTGCTGGTGATGGATACCGGGAGCGGCGCCTTTGCCACCACGCGCCCCGGGACCGAGATCACCCCCGCACCCGCATGGGCGGCGGTGGGGAAATTCGCGCCGGAGCGACGGTTTCCCCAGCGACGATTCGAGCAATCGTTCGGCCCCGGGGCGCGGGATGCGGACCGCTACCAAGCCTTCTGCAACGGACTGCCGGGTACCCTTCAGACCACCGGCTTTGGATTCCCGGCGCGCGGCATCCTTTCGTCCCTGACCACCAGCCAAGGCGAAGCCACGGTGAAAAACCCGAGGATCGACTTCACGGTCATGGACGCTCCCGCCGTGACCACCGGGTTGCTACAGTGCTTGTGCAGCCAGACTGCACCGGAGTCGGCAGGACAAGGCGGTAACCCTTTCGTGTTCTTCCACGGGATGGAATTCTCCTACCATCGGGGCTTCGAGATCCTGCTGCCGGCATTGCAACGTCAGCATCTGCTGCCCCTGCGGGTCACGTGGACGAATGATACCCAAAACTCCATCATTGACCAACAACGGCGACAGAAAACGGCGGGGAGCTTCACGATTGAACTGCAGAAGGCCGCCGTCCCCGGAGAGTTTCCCGCGGGATTCTTCGACTTGCCGCGCGATGCTCGTGACGCCGTGCCTGGCACACGGGTCGAGATCGGAGGATGACGGATCCGCACATTCCGAATCCCGCTCTTGTCACCGGGGAGGGAAGCGCGGAATCTCCGCGGCCCATGAATCGCATCGACGCCGCCTTTGACCGGCTCCGCTCGGAAGGAAAGAAAGCCTTCGTCGCCTATGTCGCCGCTGGCGATCCGTCGTTCGAGGCCTCGCTGGAGGTGGTGAAAGCCCTTGCCGACGCCGGCGCGGACGTGATCGAACTGGGACTCCCCTTTTCCGACCCGCTGGCCGACGGCATCGTCAATCAGATGGCCGCCGACCGCGCGCTGAAGGCCGGCATGACCACCGCGCGCTCGCTGGAGCTGATCCGGAAATTCCGCGAGACGCACCAGACGCCGATCGTGCTCTTCACCTACCTCAATCCGGTCTTCACCTACGGCTTCGAGAAATTCCACGCCGATGCCGCGGCGGCCGGGGCGGATGGCATCCTCCTGCTCGACCTGCCGCCCGACGAAGCGAAGGAAAACGACGACTTGGCCCGCGGCGAAGGTCTCAAGCACATCCGCCTGATCGCACCGACGACGCCGGACGAGCGGGTGAAGCTGCTGGCCGGAAGCGCCGAAGGTTTCATCTACGCCCTGTCCCGCACCGGCGTGACCGGAGCCCACGGCGCGCCATCGGAAGGGATCAGCGAGCAGGTCGCCAAAATCCGCCAGAACGCCAAAGTACCGGTTTGCGTCGGCTTCGGCATCACCACGCCCGACCAAGCGACCATGGTTGCGAAAGCGGCGGACGGGGTGATCGTCGGTTCGGCGATCGTGAAACAAATCGAACTCCACCCCGGGCGCGCCGCAGAGGCCGTTCGGGACTTCGTTTCCCCGCTGATCGCCGCGACCAAGGCCGTCTGATGGATTTCAAATCCCAGATCTCAAATTTCAGATTCAGGTATCTCCCATGCTCCTCCACTTCTACAAGATGAACGGTGCCGGCAACGACTTCGTTGTCGTCGATAACCGCGACCTGTCCGTCTCGCTCACCAAGGACCAGATCGAGCAACTCTGCGACCGCCACCGCGGCGTGGGTGCCGATGGCCTGCTGGCGGTTGAGCCCGCGGAAAACGGCGCCGATTTCAAGTTCCGCTACTACAATGCTGACGGCGGCGAGGCCGAGATGTGCGGCAATGGCGCGCGTTGCTTCGGCCGCTTCACGGCGGCGCTGATGGACGAAACTCCAGACCGCGTGACCTTCGAAACGATCGCCGGCAAGCTCGCCGCCGAACTCGTGGACGACAACATCCGCATCGCGATGTCGGAGCCGAAGGACCTCAAGATCGAAACCGGCGTGGAGATCCCGGGCCTCGATGGCACCCTGCGTTTCATCAACACCGGTGTGCCGCACGTCGTGGTGTTCGTGGCCGACCTGCCGGGGACCGAAGTCGTCCGCCACGGCGCGGCGATCCGCTACAACAAGGCCTTCGCCCCGGCCGGCACCAATGCCAATTTTGCCACGGTCCTTGCGCCCGGCCACATCGCGATCCGCACCTACGAGCGCGGCGTGGAAGACGAGACCCTCGCCTGCGGCACCGGCATGGTCGCCTGCGCGCTGATGCACCACCTCCTCGATGGCGCACCGTCGCCGATCAAGGTGGACGTGAAGGGCGGCGACACACTGGAGATCGGGTTCGAGAAGACCGGCGAGACGGCTTTCACGAATGTCACCCTCACGGGTCCGGCGGATTTCGTGTTCGAGGGAGACATCGAGATTTGATGCCATTTCTAGACATCTTACAGGTTCATGATCGCGCCGAAACAGCCTACGCCGTTGCGGCCGATGAAAGTGTCCGAACTTCCGGACGACATGCGGCAAGCGTTGCGCGCCCAGCCCCGCGCCGCGCGCAAGCTCCGCGCCGAGCACCGGCGGCTCGGTTTGCCGATCATTGTCTGGAAGAACGGCAAGGTGGTCGAGGAGCAGCCCTGATTTTCCGCGGCGAAACTGCCATCCGGGGTTGAAGAGCGGCGCGGGATGTTCATTCTCCGCGCGCCATGACCTTCCGAGGCACCTACACCGCGCTCATTACACCCTTCCGCGAAGACCGAATCGATACGGCCGCTTTCAAAGCCCTGATCGACCGCCAAGTCGCCGCCGGGATCACGGGCATCGTGCCGGTCGGAACCACCGGTGAGTCGCCAACCGTCGATACCGAGGAGCACATCGAGATCATCCGCCTGGCCGTGGAATACGCCGCCGGCCGTTGCCAAGTCGTGGCCGGCACCGGCGCGAATGCGACCAAGGAAGCGATCGAGCTGACCCAGGCCGCGGAAAAGGTCGGCGCGACCGGCACGCTGCAGGTTTGCCCTTACTACAACAAGCCCTCGCAAGAAGGCCTCTACCGCCATTTCCGCACCGTGGCGGAGAACACTTCCTTGCCGGTGATGCTTTACAGCGTGCCCGGCCGCAGCGGCATCGAGATCGGCGTGGAAACCACCGCCCGGCTCGCCGCGGACTGCAAGAACATCATTTCGATCAAGGAAGCCGGCGGCTCGGTCGAGCGCGTGAACCAGCTCGTCCAAGCCGTCCCCGCGGATTTCTCGATCCTTTCCGGCGATGATCCGCTCACCCTGCCCTTCATGGCCTGCGGTGCGGTCGGCCTCGTGTCGGTCGCCTCGAACCTCGTGCCGGAAGTGCTGGTGAAGCTCGTCCAGACCTGCCTAGACGGCGATTTCCCCGCCGCGCTGGCGCAGCAGAAGAAGTGGTATCCCCTCTTCCGCGGACTGATGTCGCTCGACGTCAATCCGGTGCCGATCAAGACCGCCGTCGCCTTGCAGGGCCACTGCACGGAAGAACTCCGCCTGCCGCTCGCGCCGCTGACGGATACCGCGAAGACCCAACTCACCGCCTTGCTCAAGGAGTTCGGCCTGCTCTAACTTTTTCCTGACATGATCCAGCTTCTCGTCACCGGAAAGTCCGGCCGCATGGGCCAAGCCGTCCTTCAGGCCGCCAGCCAGGAGCCGGCGGTCACCGTCAGCGCGACTCACGACGCCGGCGAAAACCTCGCCGCCGCCATCGCCCAGGCGAACACCGTCATCGATTTCACGATGCACAAGTTCACCGGCGAGCTGCTGGAGGCCGCCCTGAAAAGTGGCACGCACCTGGTGATCGGCACCACCGGCCACACCGATGAGGAGCGCGCCGCGATCCGCGAGGCGTCGGCCAAGCTGCCGATCGTCTATGCGCCGAACTTTTCCATCGGCGTGAACACGCTCTTCTGGCTCACGCAAAAGGCCGCGCAGATCCTCACGCAGGACCGCTTCGACATCGAGGTGACGGAAATGCACCACCGCCACAAAATCGACGCCCCGTCCGGCACGGCGCGCCGTTTGTTGGAAATCCTCAACGAGGAAACCGGCACGAATTACGACAAGGACATCGCCCACGGCCGCTTCGGCAATGTCGGCCCCCGCCCGCCGCGGGAAATCGGCATGCACACCCTGCGCGGTGGCGATGTCGTGGGTGACCACACCGTGATGTTCGCCGCTGATGGCGAGCGTGTGGAGCTGACCCACAAGGCCAGCTCACGCCTGACCTTCGCCGCCGGTGCCGTCCGCGCCGCCGTCTGGCTCTACGACAAGCCAGCCGGGCTTTACGACATGCAGGACGTGTTGGGTCTGAAGTAAGGCGGCAATGAACGATCCCCAGGCATTGATGTGGTATCAGGTCCACAAGAAGGAGACCTCCACCACGTTTCTCCTTTGGTTCTTTCTCGGCCACTTCGGGGCGCATCGCTTCTACATGGGGAAAAGCGGTTCGGCCGTGGCGATGCTGCTGATCACGCTGCTTTCGATCCCGCTGTTCTTCGTCCTGATCGGATTCTTCACTTACTTCGCCGCCTTCATCTGGTGGATCGTGGATGCCTTCCTGATTTGCGATTGGGTGAAGGAGCACAACGCCAGGCTCGCCCACGCCATCTCCCGGCAACATTTGTCGCAACAGCCGGGCTCCTTCCTGCCGCCGGCAGCCTGAGCCTCTCCCGCGAATCCGCCTAGGCACTGAAATGGCCGAAGACTCACCATCCGCCTCTCGGCACACACGAGTCGGCGTCGCCTTGGGCTCGAACCTCGGCAATCGCCTCAAGCACCTGCAAGACGCCCGCGACTTGCTGAAGAAGCTCGCCCTTCCCGGCAGCTTCCGGCAAGCGCCCGTCTATCAGACCGAGCCGGTCGCCTGTCCGGCGGGCTCGCCGGATTTTTACAACACGGTGGTCGCCTTCGATTACGCCGGCACCGCCCACGATTTGTTGGACGCGACCCAAGCGATCGAGTTCCGCCTCGGCCGGGTGGCGATTCCGGAAAGAAACGCCCCGCGGGTCATCGACGTGGACATTCTCTACTTTGGCGACGAGTGCATTGATGGCGAGATTCTCGATCTCCCCCACCCACGGCTGACCTCGCGGCGCTTCGTTCTCCAACCGCTGGCCGATCTCCACCCGGACCTGGTGCTGCCCGGCGATCAAGTTTCGATTGCGGAACACCTCCGCCACCTCGACTCTGACGAGCCGCCACTGGTCACCGTGCAAGCGGTGTGGTAAAGGGAATCCCCAATTTCCCATTCGCCGAATCCCCTAATTTCCAAACCCTTGTCCGGTCTCGAAAAAGCCGCCGCCCTCGCCGCCCGGAAGCACGCCAGCCCGCCGGTGACGATGCTGACCGCCTACGACTACCCCACGGCACGGCTCTTCGATGACGCGGGCATCGACGCCCTGCTCGTTGGCGATTCGCTCGGCATGGTGGTCCTCGGCTACCCTGACACCACCCACGTGACTCTGGAGCACATGCTTCACCACGTCGCGGCAGTCGCACGGGCCAAGCCGAAGGCGCTGGTGATCGGCGACCTTTCCATCGGCACCTACCCCGATCCCGCGACGGCGCTGGCGAACGCCCGCAAGCTCGTCGAGGCCGGAGCCGAAGCCGTGAAGCTCGAAGGCGGCGTCCGCCAAGCCGCGAAAGTCCGGACCATCGTCAACGCCGGCATCCCCGTCTGCGGCCACCTCGGCATGCTGCCGCAGCGCGTGCTGGAAGAAGGCGGCTACCGGAAGAAGGGCAAGACGCCCGAGCAAAGCGCCGCCCTGCTCGAAGGCGCGCAGGCCCTCGTCGAAGCAGGAGTCTTCGCCATCGTGCTGGAAAGCATCGTGCCGAAGACCGCCGAATGGCTCACCTCGCAGCTCGCGGTGCCGACCATCGGCATCGGCTGTGGCGAGCACACCTGCGACGGAGAGGTCGCGGTAGCCACCGATTTGATCGGCACTTTCCCATGGTTCGTCCCGCCGTTCGCGAAGCCCGAGGCGAACCTTGCCCCGCAGATCACCGCCGCTGCGGCGGCCTACAAGGCCCGCGTCCAGAATTGCCCCGCCCTTGGTTAGCCCGGAAAAGCAAGCCGCTCTCGACGCCCGGATGGCCAAGCTGCGCATCGCGGAGGACGACCTTGTGGAGAAGTTCATTCTCGGCTCCGGCGCCGGCGGACAAAAGATCAACAAGACCTCGTCCTGCGTCTATCTCAAGCATGTCCCCAGTGGCATTGAGGTGAAGTGCCAAGCCCACCGGTCGCGGGAGATGAACCGCTTTCTCGCGCGCCACGAACTCTGCGACCGGCTTGAGGGGATCCGCCGCCAGAAAATCCAGGCCCAAATCGACGAAGCGGAGAAAAATCGTCGTCAGAATCGCCCCCCGTCCCGCCGTTCCAAGCAACGCTCCGTGGTGGAGAAGCGGCGAATTTCTCAAAAAAAGTCGCTCCGTCGCCCACCTTCGGACCGCGATTAGGACATTTTCTTAAAGAATTGATTCGGATTCCGAAATCATGCTTGAGCTTTACTGAAATTAGGTGTAATCAAGCGTCCGATTTTCCCCCTTCTCCCCCTCCCCCCGAATGAACTCGTCCCCTCCCGGACAGACGTCCGCTTGCGCCCCGACCCCACTTGCAATTTTTGCAGGACCCCTCTTCGCTCTTCCTCGCTCACGCGCCGGTGCCTTCGCTGGCTTGGCAGCGCTGGCGGCGGTAGGGATCGATCAAGCCCGAGCCACCCCCGGCGCTTGGGGCACCAATGCCAGCGGCAACTGGAGCACGACGACCAACTGGGCATCCAACACGGTCGCCACCGGCCAGAATGACTTGGCGGATTTCAGCGCCGTAAACATCACCGCCGACCGGACCATCACTCTCGACTCCGGGCGCGACATCGGAGACTTGAAGTTCGGTGATGCGACCGCTCCCAATTTCAATTGGACGCTTTCCGGAAGCAACACGCTCACGCTCCGGAACCAAGGGTCAGGCGGTGGCGGCACCGCCAGCATCGAGGTGGTGAACCAGACGGCGACGATCAGCCTGGTGCTCAACACGTCGGGCAGCAACGCCACCATGGTGCAAAAGCTCGGAGCCGGAACCCTGGTGCTGAGTGGTGCGAATATCTACACCCTTCCCACCGTGGTCAGCGCCGGCACGCTGCTGGCCAATAATACGACCGGGTCCGCCACCAGCACCGGCGCAGTGAGCGTGGCCAGCGGTGCCACGTTTGGCGGCAGCGGCACGATCGCTCCCACCGGCACCAATGGAATCAGTGTGTCCGGCGTGCTCGCACCCGGTGCGGCCGTCGGCAGCATCGGCACCTTGACGTTCGACATGAATGGCACCTCCGGCGCGGCAGCGATGGCGAGCGGTGCCTCGTTCGCCTTCGAGTTGGGATTGGGGGGCTCGGACATCACGTCGGTCGGCAGCAGCGACCTGCTTTCCCTCACGGGAGCCACCACGGGTGATTTCACGTTCAACCTCAACACCATCAATTTCCAAGGCAGCGGCACCAACGGCTTCTACAAGCTCTTCGACACCAGTTCGAACAACGCGAATACCTGGGTCGGCCTCACCTTCGACGGCACCACCGGCGTGATTTCCTCCGGCTTGTCCGTCTCCAACCTCGCCAGCGGCAAGACGGGCACCCTGCTGGTCGGCACCGGTTCCAACGGCGGTAACCTTGGGGACATCTACCTCTCAGTCGTTCCCGAACCGTCCGCCGCCCTGCTCGCGGGCCTCGGCTCCTGCCTACTCTTCCGCCGCCGTCGCATTCCCTCCTAGTCAGGACGGAAAAAACGCGGATAGAGTGTCGGCATGAAGGCCTACCTCGATCTCCTCCGCGACGTCCTCCAGCACGGCGAGGAACGCGCCGATCGCACCGGCACCGGCACGCTTTCCGTCTTCGGTCGTCAGGTCCGCTACGATCTCCGCGAGGGCTTCCCTTGCCTGACGACCAAGAAGCTCCACCTGCGCTCGATCATCCACGAACTGCTGTGGTTCCTGAAAGGCGACACCAACATCGCCTACCTCCAAGAGAACGGCGTGCGGATCTGGGACGAGTGGGCGGATCCCACCGGCGAGCTCGGCCCGGTCTATGGCCGCCAGTGGCGCTCGTTTCCCACCCCGGACAAGGACGGCCGCACGGTCGATCAGATCGCGGAGCTCGTTCACGGCTTGCGCGGTGACCCGCACTCGCGTCGTCATTTGGTCGTCGCATGGAATCCCGGCGAGATCAACCGCATGGCCCTGCCGCCGTGCCACTGCCTGTTCCAGTTCTTCGTCCACGAACCGGAGTCGGACCGTCCCGGCCTTTCCTGCCAGCTTTACCAGCGCTCGGCCGACCTGTTCCTCGGGGTGCCGTTCAATGTCGCGTCCTATGCGCTGCTGACGATGATGCTCGCCCAGGTCTGCGGCTACGAGGCGCGCGAGTTCATCCACACCTTCGGCGACCTGCACCTTTACAAGAACCATCTCGACCAAGCGAACGAGCAGCTCACCCGCACGCCGCGCCCGCTGCCGAACATGTGGCTCAATCCGAAGGTCCGCGAAATCGACGACTTCACCTTCGACGACTTTCGCCTGGAGAACTACGACCCGCATCCGCACATCAAGGCGGAGGTCTCGGTGTGACGATGTTGCAATTCGAACACCACAAGCAGCCTCCGATCAGCACGCGGCATTTCGTGCTGCGGTTGGTGCGCTCGGCCGGCATCGCGATCGGGATCATGCTGGCGGCGCTGTTCGTTGGAATGGCGGGCTACCACTGGATCGGCGGGCTGGCGTGGATGGATGCCTTCCTCAACGCCTCGATGATCCTCGGCGGCATGGGCCCGGTCGATCCGATGACCAGCGAGTCGGCCAAACTCTTTTCAGGCTGCTACGCCCTGTTCTCCGGGCTGGTCTTCATCGCGCTGGCGGGTTTTCTCGTCGCGCCGGTGCTCCACCGGGTGCTGCACCGCTTTCACTACGCCGACGAAGACAAGGACTCATGACCCGCCTCATCGCCATCGTCGCCATGACCCCGGAACGCGTGATCGGAAAGGGTGGCACGCTCCCGTGGCACCTGCCGGAAGACCTCGCCTTCTTCAAGCGCACCACCTCCGGCCACCCGATCGTCATGGGCCGGAAGACCTACGACTCGATCGGCCGACCGCTGCCGAAACGGCGGAACATCGTCGTGACCCGCGATCCGGCATGGTCGGCGGAAGGAGTGGAAACGATCCACACGCCAGAGCAGCTTTCCACGCTCGACCTCGACAGCGACGTCTTCATCATCGGCGGGTCGGGCATCTATGCGGCGTTCCTGCCGCAGCTCGACGAGCTCCTTGTTTCCCACGTCCGCCATTCCTACCCCGGCGACACCCGTTTTCCCGAATTCGCCCATCTCTTCCAAACTCCCGAACTCGTCGAATCGCACGAAGCCTTCGACGTGTTCCGCTACCGCCGACTCTAACAATTCTCCGCCATGGCCAAGACATTCGAACTCGAAGGCACCCTCAAGCACGTTTACGACGTCCAGACCTTTGCCAGCGGTTTCTCCAAGCGCGAGTTCGTGGTGGAGGTGGCGGACGGCAAGTTCCCGCAAATGATCAAGTTCGAGTGCGTGAAGGACAAGACCTCCATGCTCGATGGCTTCAACGTCGGCGACGCGGTGAAGGTGGCCTTCGACATCCGCGGCAGCGAATACAAGGAGCGCTTCTACGTGAACCTCAACGCGTGGAAACTCTCCAAGGCCGACGCTGGCGGCGGTGATGAAGGTGATCAGCGCTACAACTCCAGCCTCGACGCCCAATTCGACAACGAGCCGGACGTCTCGGACGACATCCCGTTTTAAGGGATCAGTCTCCGGATCCCATCCAGCGCCGCTTGGCTGACGGCCAGCTTGAAGTCCTTGCGGTTGCGGGGATGGATCTGCTTTAGCGAAATCGTTTCGCGGTCTTTCGCCGCCCACGCGAGCCACACGGTGCCGACCGGCTTTTCCGGGGTGCCGCCGTCCGGTCCCGCGATACCGGTCACCGCCACCGCGATGTCCGCGCCGCTCACCCGCAGCGCCCCCTCGGCCATCGCCCGAGCCACCGGTTCGCTAACCGCGCCGTGCGCATCGAGGAGTTCTTGCGGCACGCCTAACACATCCCGCTTCGCCTCGTTCGCGTAGGTCACGAAGCCGTGCGTGAAAACCGCGCTGCTGCCGGGCACATCGGTGATGCGGTTGGCGATCAGACCACCGGTGCAGCTTTCCGCAGTGGCCAGTTTCAGGCCGCGCTCGGTCGCCAGCCTTACCACGGTGGCTTCCAGCGACGAGCCATCCTCGGAAAAGATATTCTTCGCGAACTTCGCCATCGCGGCTTCGCGGCCGGCGGCGATCGCCGGTGGCTCGCCGATCAGGCGCAGGTCCACCTCGCCGATGCGGGCGCAGTAGCCGACTTCCAGACCAGGAATCAAGGCGAGTTCGGCGTCGATTTCCTGCTGGATATCGCTTTCCCCCACTCCGGTGATCCTCAGTTCGAGAAGCCCCGGCGGCATGGCCAAGCCCGCCAAGGCCACCAGCCGCGGAGCCACCTCGGTGCGGAACATCGGATAGAGTTCCCGCGGCGGCCCGGGCAAAAGGAACACGGCGCAGTTCGCGGCGCCGTTCAGCCGCGGCGGGATATAAAGGCCGGGCGCGGTACCGTTGGGATTGGGCAGGACGTCGGCGCCCACCGGCACCTGGGCCTGCTTGCGATTGGAGTCGGCCATCACCTTGTTGCGTGCCGCGAAAAAGGCCTCGAGCGAACGAATCGCGGCCTCGTCTTCGATCAGCTCGATCCCGAGCACTTCGGCCGCGGCCTCGCGCGTCAGATCATCGCTGGTCGGTCCGAGGCCGCCGGTCACGATCACGGCGTCAGCACGAGAGACGCACTCTCGCAGGGCCTGAGTGATCGCTTCACCATCCGGCACCGTGGTCAGGCGCTGGATGCGCATGCCCAGCTTGAACAGCTCCTCACCGAACCACTTGCCGTGGGTGTTGAGGACCTTTCCCAGGAGGAGTTCCGTTCCGGTATTCAGAATCTCGATGCGCACGCGCCGAGACAGAAGACGGGAACGGGCCGGAGGCAAGCCCCGGGTCAACCTTTCCAATCGATCTCCTTCGCATCCGCCCACAGGTCTTCCAGCCCGTAGTAGTCGCGGAGCTCCTCGTGCATCACGTGGACCATGACGTCGATGTAATCGAGCACCACCCACTTGGTGTCGGCGTTGCCCTCGGCATTCACCGGCTTCGCGCCGTGCCATTCTTCCACGTGGCCGCGGACGTCGCGCAGGATCGCGCGCAGGTGCGGCATCGAGGATCCGGAGCAGACGACCATGAAGTCCGTCAAATTCGACAGCCCGCGCAAGTCCCACACGCGGATCTTTTCCGCTTGGATTTCGTCCGCCGCTTTCGCGCACGCCTTTGCCAATTCAAGTCCTTCGACAGCCATATCGTCCCGCTCGGGGCGCGGACCCTAGCGCGTCCGGCCGGCTTGGCCAATCAATTTCAAGGCTTCACGAGAGAGAGCACCCTCCGGCGGACCGGCTCAATCGATCCGCGAGCCGCCTGAGATCGCCTAGGTCCATCCGGGGGAGCGGGATGACACCGCAGGTGAGCTCCCCGCGAAGATAGCGGCCCCAAGCATCGGCGCAGGCGGAGGTAATGCCATCCTCGATGCAACCTCTCTGAAACGCTTCCACCCACTCTTCGGAGGCTCCGGCCGGAACCATTTGGCGGATCCGCCGTGACAATCGCCTGGCAAGCACGTCGGCCATCGGCGTATCGGCCGATTTCCGGCGAAAAAGGGGAAAACGCAAAATGCGGCCCGATTCGTCAGAATCAAGACCCCCGCCCAGCGATGACTTTTCCATCCGGCGCTCCCTTTGGGCTGAAGCACGCTTGAAACGCGGGATTCCTTTGCGGGACGCCTTGTCGCTATTGCCGTAGGTATTCTTGCGATGATTCGCCAAGTCCTTGGCCTTCTTTACCGCAGGATTCATCTAACCGTGCATAGCCACCAGGGTGCGATCGAACAAGAGGTTATGCTCTGGGATTGATTCACCGCCCGGCTTCCGCCTTCCTCGCGCCGTGAAACTCGTCTCTTGGAACGTCAACGGCATCCGTGCCACCCTCGGAAAGGGCCTGCCCGAATTCGTCGCCACCGAGCGCCCGGAAATCCTCTGCCTGCAGGAAACCAAGGCCCGCGAGGAGCAGGTGGCGCTGCCGCTGGAATTCGGCGGCTATCACGGCTTCTGGAATTCCGCGGAAAAGCCTGGCTACTCCGGCGTGGCGGTTTTCACCCGCGACAAGCCGATTGCCGTAAAACACGGCATGGGGATCGCAGATCACGACCGCGAGGGCCGCGTGCTGACGCTGGAGTATCCCGATTTCCACCTGGTAAACGTTTACACGCCGAACGCCCAGGACGAACTCCGCCGCCTGCCCTACCGGATGGAGTGGGACGATGCCTTCCGGCTTTACCTGCTGGCGCTGGAAGCAACCGGCAAGCCGGTGGTTTTCTGCGGCGACCTGAACGTCGCGCACCAGGAGATCGACCTCGCCCGGCCCAAGGAGAACCGCAAGAACGCCGGATTCAGCGACGAGGAGCGGGCGGGCTTCACCAAACTGCTCGGCAGCGGCTTCCACGACACTTTCCGCCACTTCTACCCGGACAAGGCCGGCTCCTATTCATGGTGGAGCTTCCGCGGCGGGGCTCGCGCCAACAACGTCGGGTGGCGTATCGACTACTTCGGCGTGAGCCGGGGCATCCTCGGCAGTGTCAAGGACGCGGCGATCCTGCCCCACATCACAGGTTCGGACCACTGCCCTGTGACATTGACACTTGGCTAACGGAAAACTTGGAGAAGATCGGGCGATTTGCCATGGTGCCGTCATGAACGCGGCACTCCTCCTCGCGGCAGTCCTTTCCATCACCGCCCCCTGCGCCTTCGGGGCGGTCACGCTGTTTCAGAGCGAGAACTTCAATAGCCTCGGCGGATGGACCAGCGGAGGTCCGAACCCGAATCCGCCGTCCATTTTGGCCGACTCGGGTCCCTTGGGCGGCGGCGACTCGGCGCTGCGCGTCATCGCCAATAGCGGCCAAGCCGGTGGAAGGCTTGTGACCTTCAACCGCACCACGTGGACTGGCGACTTCACCGGCGAGGGCGTCGTCACGATCACCGCGGACCTGCGCAACCTCGGCACCTCGTCGCTGTCGGTCCGGATTGCTTTCAATGGACCGGGCGGTTGGTGGATCACGGCGGCCGAGTCCATCCCGGCCTTTGCCGGTTGGAGCAACCACGACTTCGACATCCAGGCATCCGCCTTGGTGGCGTCGGCTGGTGGGAACAACGCGGCCGCCACGCTCGCCAATGTCACGGAGATGCGGATCCTGCACTCGCCCGACCCCGACCATACCGGGGTGACCCTCTCCAGCACCATGCTGATCGACAACGTGACCGCCGTACCGGAGCCCTCGGCATTGATCCTGCTCGCTTGGTGCCCATTGTTTTTGAAACGGAAACGTCGGTTTGCCAAAAATGCGATTTTGTGAAGCATGACCCCGCCCATGCCGCGGCCTGCTTTCAAACTCATCCTGTTTCCGGCCCTCGTCTGTCTGGCGGATGTCGCGCCAGCGGCGGTGCCGTACTACGATCAAGTCTGGCAACTCGGCACGGATGACGAGAATCCCGCGCCTTTTGGCGATGACTGGCGCACCAACAATGCGCCGGGATCGGCGAGTGCCTTGGACGACGACTACTACCTGGCCGGCACCTATCCGGTGATCGGCACGGTGGCGACGGATGAGCCTCTTGCAAATCTTGACCGCACTGTCTCGTCCGGCGACCAACGCAAGCGGATCCACTTCATGCTGTCGGCCGCGCAGGCGTCTGCGACGGCCCGGCTGAAAGTGACGATTGATTTGATCTGGGGCAGCTCGGCTTCGCCGGGATTCGCCACCCATGACATCGCGGTCACGATGAACGGCCAGCCGGTCGGTATCGCCAACGGTATCAATTGGAACCGCAAGCTGGAATTCACCGTTCCGGCATCGTCGGTGAACGCCGTGGCCGGCGCGAACGTCCTGGAAATCCAGCGCACCGGCGGAACTCCCGGCGGCGGAGTGTCCTTCGATTTCCTCAAGCTAGACTCCGATCCCATTGGCCAAACGGATGCCGATGGCGACGGCCTGCCGTTGTGGTATGAGGAAGCCTTCGGTCTCAGCGATGCCGACGCCGCCGACGCCCAGGCCGATCCCGATGGCGATGGCCGGGCAACGTTTTTAGAGAAGCAGGCCGGCACCAATCCGACCGACGCCGATACTGACAACGACGGGATCTCCGATTCCGCGGAGATCCCGCTCGGCACGAATCCCCTGCTCCGCGACACCGACGGCGACGGAATTTCCGATGGCATGGAATCCACGACGAATCCATTGCTCGCGGACACCGATGGCGACGGGCATTCGGACAACATCGAGATCGAGCAAGGAAGCAATCCCGCGTCTGCGGCTTCCGTGCCGTTCGATTTTCCCGGCGCGATCGGGCTGCAGTTCGTTTCGGAAGCACTCCAAGACGCAGCCCTGCCCTCCGGCGATCCAGCGGGCTTCTTCCGCCTGCCGCAGTGGAATGTCACTCCCGGCCTGGTGCAATGGCAGGCCAGCGGCGTCGTGCTCAATGGCAGCCTGTCCGCGCTGAAAAATCACCGTGGCCAAGCGACGACCGCGGCCGCGGCGTGGAGTTGCCACTTCGCCGATGAGGGCCTGCACAAAGGACCGAGCGACGAGCGCCTCTTCAACGGGATGCTCCGCACCGAGAAGTCAGCCACGGTAAACACGCCCGCGACCGTCTCACTGACCGGCATCCCCTACGCGACCTACGACCTGCTGGTCTATGTCGGCTACACCTATCCGGGCCGGATCGGCGTGGTGAAACGTGGCAGCGATCCGGCAAACGACCGCTACTTCGTTTCCGCCTCGATGCCGCCGTTCCGCGGCTTCACCGAAATCACTTCCACGTCGTCCACCGCGCCACGCCCGGGCAACTACGTCAGGTATCGTAATTTGTCAGGTGCGAACCAAACGATCACCGTGCAACCGGTGGTCACGGACATCGTCGGCATCCACGGCATCCAGATCGTGGATAGCAGTGCCGACACGGATGGCGACGGCCTCAAGGACGTGGTGGAAATCGAGCACCGCCTGAATCCCGCCGTTCCCGATGCCACGGCGGATGCCGATGGGGATGGCGTCTCGAACGCCACGGAAATCGCGAACGGCACCGACCCCCATCACACCGATAGCGACCGCGACGGCTGGGACGATGGAGCTGACACCTCACCGCTCGATCCCGACAGCGACGACGATGGATTGATCGACGGCGACGAGGTCCATGGTTCGCCCTTTGCTTCACTGCCAACGGACTCCGACAGCGACGATGACGGCGCCAGCGATGCCGTCGAGCGCGCAGCGGGAACGAACCCGATGTCCGCCGCCAGCACGCCACCTCCGGTCCCTTTGTGGGACGCCGCGACCCGCACCTGGCGGTGGCGCATCGACAATATCCGCCTGCTGTGGGACCACTCGCAATCGATGCTGGGCGCGCTCAATGGCGGCGAGACGATGCTTTGCGAAGCCGTGGCACAGATCAACGGCGGCGGTTGGAACAAACAGGTCGGCATCGGCCTGCGCTCGGTGGGCGGTCGCGTGACGCATCGCTTCCGCTGCATCGAGGGGCTGTTCCACGTCGGGGGCAACGATCTCTGGAACAGCGATTGGGGAAATCCACCGGCGGACCGCACGAGGGATTTCGGGTTGAGTGGCTTCGGCGAGGCGGACGACACCAAGCCCTTGCGGATGGAGTTCGTCGCCACCCAGCCGAACGCGGCGCAGAACCTCTGGACGATCACCTTCCTGATCGCCGATCTGACCAATGCCGGCACTCCCGTGACATTGGCCACCACGACTTGGAACAACGCCGTGGCAGCGGATTCCGGTTTGTTGGATGGCTCGGCGGTCTGGACGAACAGCGAAGGCCAAATCGGCACCTTCGACGTGCTGCTCGAAACCGGCGTGGACGCCTACATCACGCCAAATGCCCTTGGCCCGGCCGACGCCGACAGCGACGGCATGCCGGACGCGTGGGAAAGCACCCATGCTTTCGATCCCGCCAGTGCCGCGGATGCGGCCCTCGATGCCGACAGCGATGGACTCACCAACCTGAAAGAGTTTCTCTCCGGCACGAATCCCCGCGATGCCGACAGCGATGACGATGGCGCGAGCGACGGAACCGAACTTCACCATGGCGCCGATCCGCTCCTGAACACCAGCAAGCCGGCGTGGTTCGACTTCACCGGCAATCTCGCCGACCTCGATGGCGACGGGCTTTCCGATGCATGGACGCTGTGGTCCGGCGGCATCCCGCGCGTGCCGCTCGCCGATGACGACGGCGACGGCATGAGCAACCTGGAGGAAAGCGAAGCCGGTACCGATCCGGATGATCCGGCCTCCAGGATTGACCTGACGGTCTCGCGGGAAAGCAGCGACCTCGTGCTGTCGTGGCCCGACACGCCGTTGAAAGATCATTTCATCGAGACCAGCGCGACGCTCGGCGACTGGCAACCCGGCACCGGCTTGCCCGCATCATCAGTCACCCAAGGCCGCAGGCATCTGGTCATCCCGGCCAACAGCCTGCCCGCCGGGAAGAACTTCTACCGCACCGGCATCGTGGCCAAGGACAGCGACGGCGACGGCGTGGAAGACTGGACCGAGGCAAACGTGACCGGCACCACGAACGGCACCACCAATTCCGCGGGACAATCGCTGGTGCTGGCGAACGGCCAGACGTTGTCCGGCGATGCGGCGGCCCTGTTGGAGAAGATCCAGGGTTCGTCTCCGACAGGCGGCATACCCGGGACCAGCAACCCAGGCACTCCCTCACCGGTGAATGCCTCCCGCTTCCTGATGCAGTCCACCTTCGGTCCGGTCCCGGAGGACATCGCGAAAGTCCGCCAGCTCGGCTACTCAAGTTGGATCGACGAGCAGCTCGCCCTGCCGCCGTCGTTCCACACGCCCTACATCCAGCAGGCGAAGGCGGATGCCGCCGGCGCGCACATCGACCCGACCTACAACTACAGTGACCTCGACAACTTCCTGTTCGGCAACAACGTTACGACTCCCTTCGCCCGCCATGCGGTTGGCGCGTCGGACCAACTCCGCCAGCGGGTCGCCTTCGCGCTGTCGCAGATCCTCGTCGTCTCGCGCCGCGACGCCAATCTCGAGGAGAAGCCGGAAGGTATCACGAATTACTACGACATGCTGGTCCGCCATGCCTTCGGGAACTATGGCGACCTCCTGTTAGACACCGCGCTCCATCCGGCGATGGGCATCTACCTTAGCCACGCCGGCAACCAGAAGGCCGACCCGTCGATCCCGCGCTACCCGGACGAGAATTTCGCCCGCGAGATCATGCAGCTCTTCACCATTGGCTTGTGGGAGCTGAATCCGGACGGCAGCCGCAAGCTCGACGTCCAAGGCGAACCGATCCCGACTTACGACAACGGCGACATCACCGAATTGGCCCGCGTGTTCACCGGTCTCTACTACGCCTCACCCTACGGCTGGGGCGGCGGCGGTTGGGCGGACGACCATTTCACGCGGCCCATGGTGATGTATCCGGACCGCCACGACTTCGACGCAAAGAAGCTGCCGAATGGCTTCGTGGTGCCGCCCCGCGAGGCAACGGAAAGCAACGGGATGCAAGACGTGCGCGATGCCGTGGACGCGCTCTTCCGTCATCCGAACACGCCACCTTTCGTCTGCCGCCAGCTCATTCAGTTCCTGGTCACCGACAATCCATCGCCCGCCTACATCCAACGCGTGCAGGATGTCTTCGTGAACGACGGCAGCGGCACCCGCGGCAACCTCGGCGCGGTGGTGAAGACGATCCTGCTCGACCCCGAGGCGCGCCAACAGCCGCTGGCGGATTCGTTTGGAAAAGTCCGCGAACCGGTGATTCGCACCATGCACCTCGGCCGGTTGTTCAAGCTCGCCGAAACCCATCCCGATTTCGTGTGGTGGAACTGGACCGAGACCTACTACGGCGCCAGCAAGCAAGAGCCGACGAACTCGCCAAGCGTGTTCAACTTCTACACGCCGGTCTATCAGGCCCCCGGCGAAATCCGGACCGGCGGCCACGTGAGCCCCGGCTTTCAGATTGTCGATACCTTCTCCTCGATCTCGTTCCCGAACTTGCTTTGGGAGTATCTCCATTACGGCTTCCGGTCCTCGTATGACTGGTACTATCCGCTCGATTTCAGCGGCTCGCTATTGCTTGCCGAAAACCCCGCCGCGCTGGTGGACCACGTGAACTTGCTCGTCTGCGCCGGCACCATGACCACCCGCACCCGCGGCATCCTGCTGAATGCGATTTCCAATCCCGCGCTCAGCCAAAAGGAACGCGTCGCGCTCGCCGTGTGGACGGCGATGACCAGCCCGGAAGGAGCCGTCCAACGATAAAACCGCCATGCGTTCCCGCCGCCAATTCCTCGGAGAAGCCAGTTGCGCCGCGATCGGCTCGACGTCGATCCTTTCGACGCTGCTGAATCTGACGATGGCCAACCACGCCGCGGCCCAAGGTGGCTTTGGCACGCAACGCAAGTCGCTGGTGTGCGTCTTCCTCTCCGGGGGCTGCGACACTTTCAACGTCCTGATTCCCCGCGAGCAGACGAAATACGACGAGTATGCCGCGGCCCGCTCGAACCTCGCGATCTCGCGCAACCAGTTGCTCCCGCTCAACGGCACCGACTACGGGCTCCATCCTTCGTGTGTGCGGCTTGCGGAGATGTTCAACGGGATGGGAGGCGACGCGAACAAGAAGCGCGTCGCCATGCTCGCCAACGTCGGCACCTTGATCGAGCCGATCCCTAACAAGACAGCCTACTTGAACGGCAGCATCGCGGTGCCCAAGGCGCTGTTTTCCCACCGCGACCAGATCGAGCAGTGGCAAACCTCCGTGCCGCAGGGCATGCAGGTACTCACCGGATGGGGCGGTCGTGCAGCGGACGTCATCCACTCGACCTACAATACCGAACAAACCGGCGGCTACTACATGCCGATGAATTTCTCGGTCTCCGGCAACTCCGCCTTCCAGATCGGCCAGAGTGAAGGGCAATTCGTCATCACCGGGAGCGGTGCACTCGCTTTCACGGGCACCAGCGTGAACTCAACGCTGCACCAGACGAAGAAGCAGATCATCCAGGACACGGTCGCGAGCCCGATCGAAGAGCACTATAGCAACCTCTTCCACCGCACCCATGGGCGGATCACGGCGAACAGCATGGCGCGCGGCGAGGAGTTCCAGCAGTATTTCACCGCTCCCGGCACGCTGAATGGCCAGAGCGTCCTCACGGTCATCGCCAACGCGCCGTTCCCGAACCACTGGATCTCCGAACAATTCCGCGCCGCGGTGAAGACCATCGCCATCCGCCAGCAGCTCAAGCTCGCGCGGCAAACGCTCTTCATCGAATTCGGCGGCTGGGACCACCACGCGGAGCTGCTCAACAACCACCGCAACATGCTGACGGCGCTCGATGGCGCGCTCTACGCCTTCCAGCAGTGCCTCGAAACGTTGGGATTGGCCAACGACGTGATCACCTTCACCTGCTCCGACTTCGGCCGCACGCTGCGTTCGAACGGCCAGGGCACCGATCATGCGTGGTCGGGCAACCAGTTCGTGATGGGCACCCCGGTCGCTGGCGGCCAGGTTCTCGGCAGCTATCCATCCTTGGTCATCGATGGTGCCGACGACATCGGCCGCGGTGGACGGATCTTCCCGAAACTCTCGGCCGACCAGTATTTCTGCGAGCTGCTGCGCTGGTTCGGCGTCACCGCCGGCGACATGGACATGGTGCTGCCGAACATCGGGAACTTCTACGATCCGTACAGTAGTTCGAACCCGGTGGGCTTCCTCGCGTGAAGGCTGATCGCCGTTTGTCCAAGGTGGGATGGATGATCGCGGTCGCGGCTGTCGCCCTGCTCGTCTGGATTTTCCTGAACACGGGCGACCAAGAGCCCCAAGCCGTGAGCAAACCCGCCCCCGAACGTCTGCCCGTGCCCCAAGCTCCCGCCCCCACCGCTACCGAGCGCCTTCTCGAAGGCTATGCCGATCCCGCAACGCCGCCGATCGAGGACTTGAAGAAAATCCACCGCGTGGTCGCCGGCTATTTCTCGGTCACAAAGGACGCGAGCCGCTTCCCCATCGGTGGCAATGCCGACCTCGCGGCGGCGTTGCGCGGGGAGAATCCCAACCGCGAAACTTATATTCCTCCGGGACATCCGGTGTTCTCGAAAGACGGCTTGCTTGTCGATCGCTGGGGCTCGCCGCTGGTGGTGCATCCGGAAGCGTGGACGCAACTGGAACTGCGCTCGGCAGGACCGGATCGCCAGCCCTACACCGACGACGACCTCCTGCTCGCGCCCGGCGGCTTCCAAAGCGCGCCAGGAAAGTGAAGGGCGCCCCCTTGGTCATGGCTTGAACAAGCGGAAGAACCGCCGCTGCCGCGCTCTTCGCACCTTGCCAATTCGTGGCGCGAGATTGTCCTCACGCCCCTCTCGGGACAACCGGGCGCTAACCCGCGACAATCGGCCACCAAGACCGAATCTTATTCTTGAGACGCAATTGCAATTCAGCTCCCCTGTCGCACCTCGCGACCATGCCCGCTTCCTTTTCCCCGATGCTTCTCCACGACGGCTCCGGCGTGGCGTTGCGGGGAGTGGACGCGGAGCTTTCCCACGCGGCGGACTGGAGCGGGCTGCTCAAGCCGGACATGGGCCATTTGGTGCTGAACCTCAATGGTCACGGCGTGGTGCTCGGCCGGCAGGTACGGCTGGGAATCGTCCCGGGCACCGCGTCCATCTTGAAAACGGCTGCGGGCGAGACGGTCCACGCCAGCCGCTTGGCGGGCGATGGCCGACACCGCTTCGTGGTCATTTCGGCAACCCCGGCCTGGCTGGCCGCGAGCTTCGGCGAGTCCACCGCGGCGCTGCACCCGCTGCTTCGCAACTTGGACTGCCCGCATCACACCGGCCTCCTGCGATCGATGAATCTGGCCGAGCGGGATCTCTGCGAGTCCCTGCTCCAGCCGCCGGTCCAGCGGGTGCTGCGGCCGGCGTGGTTCCGCGGCAAGGCACTGGAGTGCTTCAGCCTTTTCGGCGGAGTGCCCAAATCCGCCGGGCCCGACCACGACCCGCTTCGCCAGCGGATCGACGCAGCGACGCAATGGCTGCGCGACCACCTCCGGGACGATCTCGACCTCCTTGCGGTGGCCAGGCATGTCGGTTGCGCGCCTCACTATCTGAGCCGGCTTTTCAAGCAGCACAGCGGGAAAACCCTGAGCCTGAAGCTCCGCGAAATCCGCATCGACCGCGCCGCGGCCCTATTGCGCGATGGGGGCTTCAATGTCACCGAAGCGGCCTTCGAGGTCGGCTACAATAGTCTCAGCCACTTCACCAAGGCCTTCGTCGCCGAGAAGGGCGTGCGTCCGTCCGATTGGCGCGCGGGCTAATCCCGGCTCCGGGGCTTTTGTATCTTGCGGGCAAAGAGGATCCGCCTTAGTCAGGGAATGGTATTTTCCACGACTGCCATGAAAACGAAGAAAGCTCATCGCGCCTGCGAAGCCTGCTCCTTTTGGAATCCGATGGAGGACTCCCACGGCGAATGCCGCCGTCACGCCCCTCAGACCGTCGCCTTCGAGGTGGACGATGAGGTGAAGTTCGAATCGATGTTTCCCGTGACCGCCGCGGAAGACTGGTGCGGGGACTTTGAAAAAGCCGATTGATCATCGCTTCGGGCACCTGGAGGGCCTCTAACGGTTGGGATTTTTCTATTGCGACAACGTCTCAATTAGGCTTCTGTCCGCCGCGTGACGCTGACGCTTCAGGAAATCGACGCCCTGCTGTTGCCCCTGGCCCCCTCGCTCGCGAGGGAAGCCGACACCATCTTGGATTTGCGGGAACTGTTGATGACCAAGGGCCATCCGGGCAAGTGCGTGCGTTGCTTCTTCCGGCTTTTCACCGCCGCTGGCTCGGAATCGCTGCCGAAGCTGACCCCGCTCCGGGAGTTCCTTGAGCGGCATTTGGAAATCGCCGTCCGCGCCGATGGCTCGGAACTGGAAACCCTGCCGGTGAAACTCCGCCAGGGTGAAGATCTGGAAGATTTCTGCCTGCGATCGATGAAGCAGGTGCGTTTGGACCGGACTTTCCAAGCACAGCGCGTGGATCTCGCGTTCCGCTTCAAGGTGGCGGCGTGAGTTCTGCCTTGGGTAGCGGACCGGCCGCGCCGTTCCGGCTTCTGGCGGTCCGATTCCGTGCTCCGGAATCCGGTGGAAAAGCGGCAATCCGCTTTCAGACGATCGCGCCCTCATCTTCCCCCATCCTTCCCGGCGGCAATTCGGCAATCACCCGTCTTGCCCTCCCCCCGGTGGCGACTAGCATCCCACGCCTCCGCAGGTCCTAGCCGCCCATGAACCGCATTTTTGTCGAGAAGCTGCCCGCCTTCAACGCCGAGGCCCGTCACCTCCTGCACGATCTCCGCGAATCCCTTGATCTGCCTGCTCTCGAAGGCGTCCGCATCATCCAGCGCTACGACATCGACGGCCTCACTGATGCCCAGTTCGAGCAAGCGGTCCGGCTGATTCTCTCCGAGCCGCAGGTCGATGTGACCACCGACACGCTGGCTCTCTTGGAAAACGAGACCGCCTTCGCGGTCGAGTATCTCCCCGGCCAGTTCGACCAGCGCGCCGATTCCGCCGCGCAGTGCGTCCAGATCCTCACCGGCCAAGAGCGTCCGCTCGTCGCCTCCGCCAAGGTGGTCGTGCTGAAAGGCGACGTTTCCGCCGATGATCTTGCCCGCATCAAGGGCTACGTCATCAACGCGGTGGATTCCCACGAGGCCCGCATGGACCTTCCGGAAAGCCTGCAGCCGAAGATCCATGCTCCGGCCGACGTCGCGATCCTCACCGGCTTCACCACCAAGGCGGCCGCCGATCTCGCCACGCTGCGCAAGGATCTCGGCCTCGCGATGTCCGACGCCGACCTCGCCTTTTGCCAGACCTATTTCCGCGACGAAGAAAAGCGCGACCCGAGCATCACCGAGATCCGCATGCTCGACACCTACTGGTCCGACCATTGCCGCCACACAACCTTCCTGACGAAGATCGACGAGGCCACCTTCGCGTCCGGCACCGAACCGGTCGAACGCGCTTGGCAAACCTACCTCGCCACCCGCAAGCAACTCGGTCGCGACGACAAGCCGGTCACGCTGATGGACATCGCGCTCATCGGCATGCGCGAACTCAAGGCCAGCGGTGAACTCGACAACCTCGAGGTTTCCGACGAGGTCAACGCCGCCTCGATCGTGGTGCCGGTGAAGATCAACGACCGCCCCGAAGAGGAGTGGCTCGTGATGTTCAAGAACGAGACGCACAATCACCCGACCGAGATCGAGCCCTTCGGTGGTGCCGCCACCTGCCTCGGCGGCTGCATTCGCGATCCGCTTTCCGGTCGCTCGTATGTCTATCAGGCGATGCGCGTCACCGGTGCGGGCAATCCCCTGACACCTTTCTCGGAAACACTTCCGGGCAAGCTTCCCCAGAAGAAGATCTGCCAGGTCGCCGCGCACGGTTACTCGTCCTATGGCAACCAGATCGGCCTCGCCACCGGCCAGGTGGCAGAGGTCTATCATCCCGGCTATGTTGCCAAGCGCCTTGAGATTGGTGCCGTGGTGGCTGCCGCGCCGCGTTCGCAAGTCTTCCGCGGCACGCCGGCTGCGGGCGATGTGATCCTCCTCATCGGCGGACGCACCGGTCGCGATGGCGTCGGTGGTGCCACCGGTTCGTCGAAGGAACACACCGATACCGCGCTCGAAAACTCCGCCGAAGTCCAGAAGGGCGACGCGCCCACCGAGCGAAAGATCCAGCGCCTGTTCCGCAATCCGAAACTCACGAAGAAGATCAAGATCTGCAACGACTTCGGAGCCGGCGGCGTGTCCGTCGCCATCGGTGAGATCGCCCCGTCGCTCGACATCGACCTCGATGCCGTGCCGAAAAAGTACGAGGGCCTCGACGGCACCGAACTCGCCATTTCCGAGTCACAGGAGCGAATGGCCGTCTGCATCGATCCCGCCGACGCCGATTACTTCATCGCCGAATCCGACAAGGAAAACCTCGAGTGTGTGAAGGTCGCCGTCGTCGGCGAACACGGTCGCCTCCGCATGACCTGGCGTGGCAAGACCATCGTCGATCTCAGCCGCGCCTTCCTCGACACCAATGGGGTCCAACAGACCGCCAAGGTCCATGTCGCCGCACCCGAAGGCATCTTCCAGTCCGCCTTCAACCTGCCGCAATCGGCGACCAAGCTGCTGTCCGAACTCAACCACTGCTCGCAGAAGGGCCTCGGCGAACGCTTCGACGGCTCCGTCGGCGCTGGCACCGTGCTGTGGCCCTTCGGCGGCAAGCACCAGCTTACACCGCCCGATGCGATGGTGGCGAAGCTTCCGTTGTTGGAAGGCGACACCGACGTCTGCACCTACATGAGCTGGGGCTTCAATCCCCACCTCTCAGCGTGGTCGCCCTTCCACGGCGCGGTCTATGCCGTCACCGAATCCGTCTGCAAGGCCGTCGCCGCCGGCGCACGCCTCTCGGATGTTAGACTGACCCTTCAGGAATACTTCCCGAAGCTCGGCGGCGATCCTTCGCGCTGGGGCCTGCCTTTCGCGGCGCTGTTAGGCGCCTTCCACGCCCAGCATGGCCTGCGACTCGCGGCCATCGGAGGCAAAGACTCGATGTCGGGCTCCTTCAACGAGCTCGACGTTCCGCCGACGCTCGTTTCCTTCGCCCTCGCTCCGGGTCAGGCCAGCCTTGCGCTGTCGCCGGAATTCAAGAAGCCGGGCAGCACGCTGTCGTTGGTGAAGGTCTCGCGCGACGACGACCAGCTTCCGGACTACGAGAACCTCCGCGAAGTCGCCGCCGCGCTTCACGAACTGAATGCCGCAGGCAAGATCCTCTCGATGAAAGCCCTTGGCGCAGGCGGCCTGATGCATGGCATTGCCACCAGCGCCTTTGGCAACCGCATCGGCGCGACCATCACCGCCGACTTGCAACCTTATGCGGAGCGCTACTTCTGTTTCCTCGTCGAGCACGATGGCGAGCTGCCCGCCTCGCTTTTCGCCCGAGTCCTCGGTGAAACCGTCGCCGAACCCGAACTCACCTTCCCCGGCGAGAGCCACAAGCTCGACGACCTGCAAGCCGCCTGGCTCGGCACGCTGGAGCCGGTCTATCCAACCAAGGAAGATGCGACCTTCGCCAACACGCCGCACCTTTCGCTCGCGGCATCGTTCAGCGGCAGCAAGCAGACATCATCGGCCAAGCATCCCAAGCCGAAGGTGCTCATCCCCGCCTTCCCCGGCACCAACAGCGAATACGATTCCGCGAAAGCCTTCCGCGAAGCCGGTGCCGATGCGGAGATCCAAGTCTTCCGCAATCTCACCTCGCGCCACATCGAGGAATCCCTCGAAGCCTTCGCGCAGAAGATCCGCGAATCGCAGATCCTGATGTTCCCCGGCGGCTTCAGCGCCGGCGACGAACCGGACGGCTCCGCCAAGTTCATCGCCACCGTCATCCGCAACCCGCGGGTGGCCGATGCGATCATGGACCTGATCAAGAACCGCGATGGACTCGTGCTCGGCATCTGCAATGGCTTCCAAGCGCTGATCAAGACCGGCCTCGTCCCCTTCGGCGAAATCCGCGACCCGCACGCCGACGCACCGACACTCACCTTCAACGACATCGGCCGCCACGTTTCCTGCTACGTCACCACGCGCATCGCCAGCACGCTATCGCCGTGGATGGCCGGCATGGAAGTCGGTGAGCTCCACAGCGTCCCGGTCTCACACGGCGAAGGCAAATTCCTCGCCAGCCCGGCGGTGATCGCCGAGCTCGCGGCGAAAGGCCAGATCGCCACGCAGTACGTCGATACCGAGGGAACCTACTCGATGGAGATCGACATCAATCCGAACGGCTCGCTGTTCGCCATCGAAGGGATCACCAGCCCCTGCGGCCGGGTTTTCGGCAAGATGGCGCACACCGAACGCAGCGGCAGCCGCGTGGCGAAGAACATCCCCGGTGAGAAGAAGCAGCCGATCTTCGCGGCGGGGGTGAAGTGGTTCGCGTAAGGTAGTCCGCACACTCCGTGTGCGGGTTGGCCGGAAGCACTTGATGATCCCCTGCCGGCAGAACGGCTTCGACCGCACTCGGAGAGTGCGGTCCACCTTTACCATCACTGGATCCCCAACAGCTCGACCTCGAACACCAAGGTGCTGTTAGGCGGGATCAGCGGGCTCGGGCTTTGCGCGCCGTAGGCAAGATTGGCGGGGATCTCGAACTTGAACTTGTCGCCCACCACCATGAGTTGGACACCTTCCGTCCAGCCGGGGATCACCTGGTTGAGCGGGAAGCTGGCAGGCTGGCCGCGATCGACCGAGCTGTCGAAGACGGTGCCGTTGAGCAGCGTGCCGTGGTAGTGAACGGTGACCGTGTCGGTGGCCTTTGGGTTCACGTTCCCGGAGCCCTTCTTGAGCACCGTGTACTTCAGCCCGCTGGCGGTGGTCTTCGTTTCCGGTTTGGCGATCGCTTCCCGAGGGCCGGTTTTGGTTGGCTTGCCCTCCCCTGATTCCGAGGCTTCGGCATTGCTGCCGCCAGCCGCGGAGTTACCGGAGGAGGAATCAGCTGGGGATGCGTTGCTGGAGCTGCCGGACTTGGAGTCGCAGGCCGTTAGTCCGAGTGCGGTCGCGAGGCAAAGAATCGGAAAGAGGGATCTCATGGTCGTTGGATTCTGTCCAAAGGCTTCACATGCCGCGATGAGCGGTCAAGGAGGGATCAAAGCTCGTTGTACTTGAGATTGTTCCCCCGCGCCTTGTCGGCCGGGTAGCGGTGTTCATTGCGCTCGATCTTTGCCTCCATCACCTCGCCGAGATTCATCCCGAGCAGGTCCGCCATTTCAAACAACAGAATCCCCACGTCCGCGATTTCCGAGGCGATTTCGTCACGGCGTTCAGCCGCACGCCTTTCCACCTGATCCGGCTGTTGCCACACGAAGTGCTGGAGCAGCTCTCCGGCCTCGGCGGCGATGGCCACGGCCATGTCCTTGGGATTGTGGAACTGCTGCCAATCGCGCGCAGCCACGAAGGTCCGGATGCGGGAGGTAAGCTCGGCAATGGAATCGGACATGCCGGGATTCAATACCGCCTACCCTCCAAACAAAACCGCAATTTCCATTCCCACCCATGTTGCGGCAAATGGGCACCGGGTGCATTATAGGGCTATGACTAGTACCCCGCATGCGTGGGACGACCCGTTGAAATGCCACGTGGGCGATTGGATTCCCGCCACCGCCCCGACGGTTCGCAGTTGGGACAAGAAAAAGGGCCGCTACTGGTATCGGGTAGGCGGCTTCATCTGCAGAAGCATGAGCGGTGCCGGGCCGGTGAACCCCGCGATCCCGTGGGGCTTCGAACTCCGCCTGCTCCCCGCCATCGGCAAGTGGGCGTGGGTCCGCTGCTGCTGAGGCCGAGGGAAACGGAATATCGAGCCCCCTTGCATCCTCCCGCTGGCATGCGTAGATCTTCGCCAATGAAAGCCGCCCTTTTGCTCGCCGCGACGCTTTGCGCCTGCACGGCGGAAGAACCAAAGAAATCCGCCATGGAAACCGCCGACAAAGCCCCGGAACAACCGGCCGGAAAGGTCGAGAAGACCGACGAGGAGTGGAAGAAGATCCTCACTCCCGAGCAGTACCGCATTCTCCGCCAGTCCGGCACCGAGCGGGCGCACGGCGAGGTTTACAAGGAATTCAGCAAGCAAGGTGAAGGCACCTACTACTGCGCCGGCTGCGGCGCGGAACTCTTCACGTCGAAGGAGAAATTCGACAGCCATTGCGGCTGGCCGTCCTTCTACGATCCATCGAAGGCAAAGAACGTCACCACGAAGGACGACTTCTCCGGCGGCATGGTCCGCACGGAAGTAAACTGCGCGAAGTGCGGCGGCCATCTCGGCCATGTCTTCAAGGGCGAAGGCTTCGACACGCCCACCGACCAGCGCTACTGCATCAATGGCGTCGCGCTGAAGTTCGTCCCGGCAAAGGCGGACAAGGCTCCCGAGAAGGCGCCGGAAAAGAAGTGAATGCCCGCTTGCGGGAAAGGCCCGGTTCACTAGGCTCGCCGCGATGCCGGGATGGCGGAATTGGTAGACGCACCAGATTTAGGTTCTGGCGGAGCAATCTGTGAGGGTTCGAGTCCCTCTCCCGGCACTTCCCTAGCCCACGTGCGCCATGAATGAACTCAAGCAACGACTGGCCGCTCTCGGATTGAGCGAAGAACAAGTCGATGGGGCAATCAAGACGGTCGCTGAATTCGTCAAATCCAAGGTGCCGCCGGAATACGACGGCATGATCGACGGACTTCTGGCCGGGGAAACGCCCGACCTCACCGCCCTCGGCGGCGGACTGCTCGACAAGTTCAAGAGCATGCTCGGTTGATCCCATCGGGACAGGAAGCCGTCCGACGGCTTCTTGTTTTTTCAACCCGCTATCTTCAAACGTCCGGCGACTTCCCGCGGCAGCATCCATCCGGTCACCGCGAAGATCACCGCCCCCATCGCCGCGAGCATGGGACCGATGCCGTCCCAATGAAGTGCGGCCAAGGCGGCGAGCGCGATCAGCGTGGACTCGATGAATTGGATACGCGCCAGCTTTGCCACCTGACCGGTGCCGACCATCATGGTGTGATTCAGGTGTCGCCAGACGTGGGCGACGAAGTAAAAGCCGTAGCACGCGAACATCGTCCGCGGCGTGTTGGCGAAGTCCTTGCCCAGCCAGATCGAGAACACCCACGGACCTAACAGGACGAGACCGGCGAAGGCACACACGGCGATGGCGCTGCCGAAGAGGTAGAGCTTCTTCGCCGCCTTGCGTGCCCACGGGACATCGCCACGGGCGAGCGCTTCCGCGACGGCAGGCCAAGTCGGCGTGCTGAGCATCATCACGAAGCCGAGCTGCATTACGGTCATCTGAATGAAGACCCCGTAGAGCGCGGTCGCAGACGGTCCCCCGTGGCGACCCGCGAGCCAGCCGCAGAGATTGTATTCGATCACGCCGGTGATGAGCGTGGCGGCGGAGAAGGTGAGACCGTCGGTGAAGAGGTGCTTTGCCACCGGCAACCGGAACCGAGTCCACGCCGGACGGACTTCGGGATGAGCGCGCCACAGGGCGATCGTATTGCAAAGCTTGGCGGTCACCAGCGAGCCGTGGACCGCCAGCACCAGGAACCACACCTGGGGCACGAACCACACGCCAATGGCAACCGCAGCGGCGGCGAGCACATTGCCCGCCGCGCCCCACAGATTATTGGCCGATGCTTCCAACAATCCCTCCCGGGTCCGGTCGGTGAGGTTGAAAAGAAAGAGCAGCAAAAACAGCGCGAGACCCGTCCACAATGCTGGCCGCAGCATCTCCTCCTTGCCAGCGAACTGATTGCCGAAGATGGCGGGCAGCGGCACGGCAAGCAGCAGCGCGATGAGGATCAGCCCGGCAAGCAAGGCAAGCCCACCGGATAGAAAGAACGCGCTCGACGATAGCTCGCGGGCATCCTTGTCGCGTCCCTGTGCCCTCGCTTTCGACAAGCCATGCGCGAGCGCCGGGCCGATGCCCACTTGCAACAGCGACACCGTGCCAAGCGTGACATTGACCGCCGAATAGATCCCGAATTCCTCCCGCCCGAGAACCCGCACCGCGATCGGAATCGACAGGGCTTGAAGCAACAGCGTGCCCGCCTTCGACAAAAAGGACGTCACCACCGCCAGCCGGATCGAGCGATCGCGGCGGGCGGAGTGGCTGGACTCATCCATCAAGGCGGCATCCATCGGAAAACAGACTCAAGACTTCAAGACACAAGATTTGAAAGCTGAACGATCTCGCCCAAGACCTCCAGTCTTGAGTGTTGCGTCTTCCAGTCTCGCGTCTTCTTCAGCAGGCGCCCTTCCGGTTGAAGAAGGTCATCAGCATGATCTGGAGGTCCAACAGGACATTCCAGTTCTCGATGTAGTCGAGGTCGAACTTCACGCGCTCACGCAGGCAGGTGTCGCCGCGCAGGCCATTGACCTGGGCCCAACCGGTCACGCCGGGCTTGATGTTGTGGCGGACGTTGTAGTGCGGGATGTCCTCCTTGAAGTTTTCGATCAACTCCGGGCGCTCCGGACGCGGGCCGACGAGGCTCATGTCGCCGGTCAGGACGTTCCAGAACTGCGGCAGCTCGTCGATGTTCCATTCGCGCATGAAGGCGCCGACCTTCAGGCGGCGCGGGTCGTCCTTCACGGTCCAGCCCGGGCGGCCATTGGCCTCGGCATCCACCTTCATCGAGCGGATCTTGATGATGTCGAAGGGGCGGCCGTTGAGGCCGATCCGGCGCTGGCGGTAGAAAACCGGCCCGCGGGACTCCATGCGGACCATCGCGCAGAAGACGGTAATCACCGGAGCGAAGAGGATCAGCCCAACGATCGCGCCGACGATGTCGATGGCGCGCTTGAGCGCATTGTTGAAGGCGTGGTGGAGCGGCAGCTTGCCGATGCCGAGCACGGGCATGCCGTGGAAGTTCTCCAACTGCAGGCCGGAGACGAGGATCTGGAAGCAGCTCGGGACCAGCTTGAAATCGACGAACTCCTTGCCGCAGGTCTCGGCGAGCAGGAGCATTTCATGGCGCTCCATGCACCCGTCCACGGCCATGATCAGATCGGCACCTGAGCTGCGGACGATATCGCGGAAATCGCTGTACTGGCCGAGCACCGGAGCATCAGCCGGCGGCTGGGACTCGAGCTTGCCATTGGACGGGACGATCACGCCGTGAACGTCGATCTGGTGCGAACGGCCTTCGCTGAAGCGGCCGATGGCGCGGCTGCATTCTTCGTTCCATCCCACGAAGATAGCCTTCTGGCGGAGCGCCTGGGCGAAGGATTCGCGCCGCAGCACGCAGTAGAGGAACCAGCGCCACCCGCAAAGCAGGGCGATCGCGGTCACGCTGCCGAGCACGCAGTAGGCGCGGCTGATGGCAGGATCGAGCTTCAGGATGAGCGCGACGCCGAGGAAGGCGACCAACCAGATCGCACAGGTCTTCACGATGACCGTGAAGGTGCGGCGGATGGCGAGATAGTTGCGCGGATCGTGAACGCGGAAATTCGCCAGCAAGGCCAACATCAGGACGCCCCCGAAGACGACGTGGCCGGCATACGCGCGCAGGCTGATTTCCGGGTCATCCACGCCGACGTACTGGAGACGCGATTCGAAGCGCAGCAGGTATGCCACGAGCATCGACAGGAAAACCACGGCGGCGTCGCCGAGGAAGCTGACGGCAATCAGCTTCTGGTGGGCCACCCAAGGACGGTGGCGGTGACGCAAGGAGTATGAACGGGAGCTGTCAACGGGAGACTCAGGGGAATTCGCCGGAGCGGAATTCTCCACGGCCGGTGCGGGGGGAGCACAGTTCATGGTTTGGGGGGATGGGGGTTTCGGGCCGGGGGAGCCCTGTCACGACCGGGGGAGCCATGACTTGGGAAAAACTAACCGAAGTTGGACAGGGGAGTCCATTACGTGATCGTGGGGGCAATGCTGTCGTCCGGTTTTTCTCCAGCAGCCCCTTCCTCGGCAGCCACCATTTCACCGGATCCGGACAAGGCCGGGTGGCTGTAGGGGACGACCGGTTCGGGAGCGAGTTGGCCTTTGGCACGGACGGGCAGCTCGTTCCAAACAAACCCCACCAGATTCCCGCCAGAGGCGCGAACCATTTCCGCCGCCTTGCGGAGGTTTTTCCGTTCGCTGGCGTTCTGACGCACCACCAGGCAAACCCGGTCAGCATAGCGGGACATTGCCAAGGCATCGCTGACGGCGAGCACCGGCGGGCTATCGATCACCACGGCGTCGAACCAGCGGTAGGCATCCTCCAACAGCGCCGGGAAACGGGTACCGGAAAGAAGCTCCGCGGCGTCATTGCGCATCGGCCCCGACGACAGGAGATAGAGATTCGGCAGCGCGGTGGGAAAGCAGGCCTTCGCCGGATCCGATTCGCCCGCGAGGTAATCCCCCAGTCCGCCGAACTCGTTCCTCACGTGCTCGCGGCTGAGACCCGGGCGGCGCATGTCGGCGTCCAACAAGAGCGTCCGCTGGCCTTGCATGGCGAGCGAGGCGGCATAGTTCATGGCGCACAGCGAGCGCCCCTCGCCTGGCACGGCGCTGGCGAAGAGGACGGTGCGGGCACCGGGCTTGGCCGGCGGCGGCAGCAGCACCGCGCGCAAGCGCCGGAAGGCCTCGGCGGTCGGCGATGTGGGATCGGCAAGCAGCACCATGTCCCCTTCCCGTCCGGTTTCCAGCGGCGGCAAGCTGGCGAGCAACGGCACGCCGGTCGCCCGCGCGGCACTGGCGGAGTCGCGCACCCGCCCGTCCTTGAGTTCGGTGCCGACCAACAAGGTGAGCCCACCCATCATGCCGGCGAAGGCGGCCAATGGGAAAAGAATCCTCTTTGATGGTTTGGAGGCCTTCTCCGGGACAAACGGCGGCTCCGCCCAGGTGATGGCGGAGGCGGCCACCGCACTCGCCAACGTGGTTTCGCGGAGACGCTTGTCCACGGTGGCGTGCAGGTCGCGGGCGGCGTCGGCTTCGCGCTTCAGGGCATCGAACTTCGAGCGGACGCCTTCCACTCCGATGGCGACGGTGCGCGCGCCATCGACTTCACTTTGAAGCTTGGCCTCGTTTTCGAGCGCGACGTGGTAGCCCTTTTCCAAGGCTTGTCCCGCGGATCGGACCGCCTCGACGAGATCCTCCTTGAGGCTCGTCACTTCCCGCTCCGCTTCCATGAAGACGGGATGCTTGAAGAGATAGCGCTCCTTGATTTTGGCGAACTCCAGTTCCTTCGCCTGCAGCGCCCGGGAAAGAGCGAGCACTTCCTCAGAGCGCGCCGTGGTCGCGATGCCACCGAGCGAGTCCGGATCCTCCGGATCGAACTTCTTGAATGACTCATACTCCGCCTCGAGCCGCAATCGCTCCGACTTTGCCTGGGTGAGCTGTGAATTGAGCGCGCCGAGTTGGTCGGTCACCGGACCGGAGCCCTCACGACCTTCGAGCCCGGGGACCGGATGCGCCTCGCGGAATTCCTGCAAGCGCGCGTCCGCACCTTCCATCGACTCGCGCAGCCTCTCCTCCTCCATCGCCAGTCCTTCCCCGGCGCGACGGGCAAGTTCCTGGCGGTTGTCCTTGATCCAGGATTCGTATTCGGACACCAGCGCCAAGACGAGGCGCTTGGCACGCTGCGGATCGGTATCCTCGACCGCGATGCCAATCTTCCGGGTGCCGCGGAGAAGCTCCACATGAATGCGACGGGCGAGCATCTCGATCACCCCCAGTTCGCTGGTGCCGGGGGCAGCGAAGTCCGGCGCGTTGAAAAGTCCGTTCGCCTGTGCCACGCGGGCCAGCACGGCGCTGGACTTCATGTCACTCTCGATGGTGCGAAGTTGCTCCAGATCCTTCGAGTCCTCGGGACCAAGCCCCTCGATGTTTAGCACCCGCGGGGCATGGCTGCTGACCCTCACCGAACCGGTCGAGACATAAACCTTCGGCACGCTCTTCACGTAGAGCGCCATCGCCGCGACGGCGATGACCATGCCAAGAACGACCAGCCAGCCGCGCCGCAGCAGGATGCGCAGCAGACGCCCGGCCTCGATCTTTGGCAAATAAAGCGTGGGCTCCGCCATTGCCAGCTCGGAGGAACGCGGCGCGGCAGGAACGAGGGATTCCGATTTGCGGGGGGTGGACATCGGCGGATGTTAGAAAAGGCTTTCGGGAATGCTCAGCACGTCGCCGTCCTTGAGGGAAATGTCGGACGCCTTGCCGGAGGTGATGTCCTTGAGATTGATCGTCTGGACCTTGCCGCCGGAGCGCTTGAGCGTGATCTTCTTGGTGTTCGCAATGCGCGTGGCGCCGCCCGCCATGCCGATGGCCTCGACCACGGTGAGCGAGCGATTCGCGGGCAGTTCGAAGACGCCGGGATTCTGCGCTTGGCCGAGCACCGTGATGGTACGGCGGATGCGACCCTCGATGGTCACGCTCACTTGCGGCTTCACGAGGTAGCCGTCCTTGAGCTTCGCCTCGATCGCCTTGGCCGCCGAGTCGGTGGTCAAGCCAGCGAGCTTCACCGAGCCGATCAGCGGCATCGAAATCGTGCCATCACCGGAAAGCTGACCAGTGGTGGTCAAGTCGTCCTCGCGGAACACGCGGATCTCGATCGTGTCGCGCTGGCCGATGACGCCGGAGGCGCGGCCACCTTCGACGGTCTGTCCGGAACTGAAGGCCGCCAGCAGGCCGACCAAGGCACACAGGAGGAGCAGGAATTTCACGTTCATGTCGGGGGGATGTGTTAGAATCGGTAGCCCATCTCGATGCCGGCGCTATGATTCTCATAGCCGAAGGCGGGGTTGTTCGAGCGGTTCTCGGAGTAGCGGTAGTAGAGACCCATGCTGAAGTCGTCCGTGAAGCGGTACTCCAGCGCGGGGCGGATGAAGTGGATCTTGTCCTCGCGGCCGGCAGCGCCGGTGCCGGAGACGCGGCTGTATTCGGAGCGTTCCATGCCGCCTTCGAGGCGGGCGCTCCACTTGTCGCCGAGGCGTTGGACAATGCCGAGCGCGACGCCGCCCTGCGTGTAGTTTTGACCGGCCAGGAAAGCCGACGCCTGCTCGCGGCGGTAGCCATTCAGGTAAACCTCGGTGCCTTCCTTGGGTATCCAGCCGATGCGAGCCTCGACCACCGGCGTGGTGTCGGAACCGCTGTCGAAAGTCCGATGCTCCGCCCCGACCTCGAGGTCGATGGCGATCTTCTCGCGCGGCTTCCACTCGATCCGGGCGGTGGTCCGGTGGACGTCCTGAGGGCCCGCTCCATCGACTTCGAAGCGGCCGAACTTGTAAGCGACACCGAGCGTCGTCTTCGGCGAGTAGGCGTAGCGCAGGGCAACTTCGCCATAGGTGTAGTTCGAGTCGGCGAACCGCGCGTCGTCGTAAGCGGTCGATTCGTAGCCTCCCGCGACCTCGACCGCGACGCGCTCGCGAACCGACCACGAAATGCGAGCCTCGTTGGCGAACTCGGTGCGATCGGTCAGCGTGCCGGTGTCGGCGGTGGCGTCGCCCAATGCCCGGGCTTCGCCGGAATAGGCCAGCTTGATCGCCTTGCCGCGCCAACCGGTCTCCCATGCGGCAACCTGATCGATGCGATCATTGTCGCTGAAATCGGCATATGCGACCGCGGTAGGCCTATAAGCGATGCTGAGGTAGCCGCCCTCCCCTTCCACCGGGTCACCCTTGCGCCACGCGACGGCCGGCGAGACCTTCACCACGAAGTCCGACTGGGCATTCGGACTGAGGAAAATGTTGTCGTCGTAGGCCGCGGAGATCGCGATGCCCATTTCCAGTTCCTCGGTGCGCTTCTTGCCCGCCAGTTCATCCAGGCGCGGGCCCCTCTTCGGGACGATACGGCTGTCCACCTCGCCCTCCAACCGGCCGGGGGCCGTGGGGGTAAGTTCCTCGCCCGACGAAGGGGCCATGACGCCCGCGACCAGCGCGGCAATCGTCAGCGGCACCACCCGGGGGGCACGTGGCACTTGGTGGGACATGGGGGAAGTCAGCGCGCGCGACCGTAAAAAATCCGACACCAGCGGACAAGAAATTTCAAATTACCGAACCTTACGACATCGCGTAATGCCGATCTCCCGGGTCCATGGTAAGACTTTGCCAGCGTAGCAAATGCGGCAAAATCCTTGCCTGCCTGCATTTCCCGCACCCTCACCCCCTTCCTCCGTCGCCCGAGGCCGATTGTTGACCCTTCTAAAGTTTTTAGATAATCGTGCCGTAGTTTTTACTCAACGTCGCCCGATCGCATGACCGTCTCCCCCCTCATGCCGGAAGCCCTTTCCGTCGATGCGCTGATCCGCGCATTTGAAACCCACGCCGCTCGCACGCCCGACCGAACGGCGGTCATCGCGGGGATTACCTCGCTCAGCTACGGCGAACTCGACGACCGCGCCAACCGTCTCGCCGGGCGCCTGCAGACGCTCGGCGCGAGGCCCGGCGTATTCGTCGGCATCGGCTTGAACCGCTCGATCGAACTGATCGTCGCGCTGCTGGCGGTGGTGAAATCGGGAGCCGCCTACGTGCCGCTGGATCCCGCCTATCCAGCCGCGCGGCTCGCCCACATGGTCGCCACCGCCGGGTTGGAATTGGTGTTGAGCCGGGAGGATCTAACAGCGGTCTTTTCCGCAGCCGGCGCGAAGACCGTGATCGACGTAGCGGTCGAAGGCGGAGCGGAACCGGTCAAGCCCTACGCAACGCCGGACGATCCGCTTTATGCGATCTTCACCTCGGGCTCGACGGGCCAGCCGAAGGCAGCCTCGGTCTTTCGCAAGGGGTTCGCCAACCTGCTCGACTGGTATGCCGCGGAACTCTCGTTCGGCGCGGAGGACTGCACCCTGGTGATCAGTTCGCCGAGCTTCGATCTCACCCAGAAGAACTTCTTCACGTCCCTGCTCACCGGCGGCCGACTGGTGCTCGACGATTGCGGCACCTACGATATTTCCCGTATTTCGAAGCTGATCCGCGAGCACGGCGTGACGCACGTCAACTGCACGCCGAGCGCCTTCTATCCGCTGGTCGATGCCGCGGCAAGCGACGGCTATGCCGCGCTTTCGTCCCTTCGCTTCGCGGTCCTCGGTGGCGAGTCGATCTCCATTCCCCGTCTCCGCACATGGCTTGAACATGCGAGCTGTCGCGCCGAGGTGGTGAATACCTACGGACCGACCGAGTGCACGGACATCTGTGCTTTCCATCGCCTGCACCGCGGAAACCTCGACGTCCTCCCCTTCGTCCCGCTTGGCCGCGAAATACCGAACGTGACGGTGACCATCCGTGACGAAGATTTGGCGACCGTGCCGGACGGAGAGCTCGGCGAGCTCTGCATTTCGGGCGCGGGTCTCGGCGGCGGCTACTTGAACGACCTCGGGCGCACCGCCAAGGCCTTCGCGCTGGCGGGCGGCATCTATCGAACCGGCGACCTCGCACGGCGCTTGCCCTGTGGCACATTGGAGTTCCGTGGACGCGCCGACCACCAGGTGAAGGTGAATGGCTTCCGCATCGAGCTTGGCGAGATCGAGATCGCGCTGGACCAACACGAGGATGTCCGCGAGGCGGTGGTGGTCGCAAAGGACGGCCGCTTGATCGCCCACGTGAAGGGCGACACCTCCGTTGCCGCGCTGAAAGACCATTTGGCCGCCCGCTTGCCCGCCTACATGGTCCCGGGTGAGTTTCATTTCACCGAAAGCTTCCCGCTGACGCCTAACGGGAAGGTCGATCGGCTGGCGTTGGCAGAGACGGATAAGTTACATGGGACCCATACGACCCATGACCAGAGCCTCACCGGCCGCATCCTCGCCCTCTGGTCGGAAGTCCTCGAGCGCCCGGTCGCCGAACCCGAGGCCAATTTCTTCGACCTCGGCGGAACCTCCATCCACCTCGCCGTCGTTCACGTCCGGCTCCGCGAGATGACCGGCCGCGATCTGGCGATCACCGATCTCTTCGCCTGCCCCAGCGCCAAGTCGCTCGCCGCTTTCCTATCGCCACAAGCGGCCACCCCGACTTCCGCCGCCCAAGACCGCGCCCGCCTCCAACGTGCCGGCCTTGCCAACTTCCGCCGCCCCCGATGAACGAAGAACTCCCTCCCCCCGAAGCCATTGCCGTGATCGGCATGGCAGGCCGCTTTCCCGGTGCCGATTCGCCCGACGAGTTCTGGGAAAACCTCATCGCCGGCAAGGACTGCATCACCCGCTTCGACTCGCGGGTGGAAAGCGACGGCTCGAAGTACGTCGGCGCCCGTAGCATTCTCGAACGCCCCGATCTTTTCGATGCCTCGTTCTTCGGCATCTATCCGAAGGAAGCCGAGCTGATGGACCCCCAGCACCGCGTGTTCCTCGAATGCGCTTGGGAAGCAATCGAGCACGCCGGCTACGATCCCGGTGCCTATCCCGGCATGATCGGCGTCTATGCCGGCCTGAGCCTGAACACCTACCTGCTCCACAATCTCGGCAAGGCCAAGGAGCTTGCGAAGAACTATCAGGTCGCCGAGTACCAGACGATGCTGGGCAACGACAAGGACTTCCTCCCTGTCCGCGTCTCCTACAAGCTGAACCTCCGCGGCCCGAGCATGACGATCCAGGCGGCGTGCTCCACGTCGCTGGTCGCCATCTGCCAAGCGGCCACCTCGTTGCTCACCTACCAGTGCGACATGGCGCTCGCCGGTGGGGTGTCGATCAGCTTTCCCCAACAGCGCGACTACCTCTACGCCGAAGAGGGCATGGTCTCCGGCGACGGCACCGTGCGCGCCTTCGATGAAAAGGCGAATGGCACCGTCTTTGGCCACGGTTGCGGCGTCGTGCTCTTGAAGCGGCTCAGTGAAGCGATCGCCGACCGCGATCCGATCCTCGCGGTGATCAAGGGTTGGGCGGTGAACAACGATGGTTCCGACAAGATCGGCTTCGCCGCGCCGGGCCTCAACGCGCAAGCCGACGTCATCGCCATGGCCCAAGCGGCTGCAGGTGTGCATCCAGCTGACGTCTCCTACATCGAAGCTCATGGCACTGGCACGCCGCTGGGCGACCCGATCGAAGTGACGGCCCTCACCAAGGCCTTCCGCGAAGGCGGCGCGGAGGAAAACGGATACTGCGCGCTTGGCACCGGCAAGACCCACATCGGCCACCTCGACGTGGCCGCGGGCGTGACCGGATTGATCAAGACGATCCAGCAATTCCGCCACGGCAAGATCCCGGCGCTCCTTCATTTCGCCGCGCCGAATCCGCGGATCGATTTCGCGCACAGCCCTTTCCAACCGATCTCGGAAACGAAGGATTGGACACGCACCGACAAGCCTCGCCTCGCAGGGGTGAGCGCCTTTGGTGTCGGCGGCACGAACGCCCACGTGGTGATGGAGGAGGCTCCCCTCTCATCCACCAGTGGTCCGGGCAGAAAGCAGCAATTGCTGGTGCTTTCCGCGAAAACGGCAAGCGCCCTCGAAGCAATGGCCGTGAATCTGGCGAAGCATCTCGAGGACGGCCAAGCCAACCTTGCCGACGCATCGTTCACGCTCGCCACCGGCCGCAAAGCCTTCCCATTCCGCCGCCATGTCGTCGCCGCGGATACTGCCGAATCCATCGCCAAGCTCCGCGAACCGGCGAAGTCATCCCCTTCTAACAAAGTTCCGCGCGTTGCCTTCCTCTTCCCCGGTCAAGGTTCGCAATATCCCGACATGGGTCGCGAGCTCTACGACGCCGAACCCACCTTCCGTGACGCGGTGGACGAGTGCGCCGCCCTGCTCCAGTCGCATCTCGGCGTCGATATCCGCGCCACGCTTTGTCCGTCGGACAGTGATCGAACCGAGGCGGAGAAGCGCATCCACCAGACGTCGATCACCCAGCCCTGCATCTTCGTCACCGAGTATGCCTTGGCCATGGTCTGGATCTCTTGGGGCGTGCAACCCGGCCTCCTCATCGGCCACAGCATCGGCGAATATGTCGCAGCCGTTCTCGCCGGCACCTTCACGCTGGCCGAAGCCCTCGGGCTGCTCGCCGTCCGCGCCAAGCTCATGCAGGATCTTCCGTCCGGAGCCATGCTCGCCGTGCGCCAAGGCGACGGTGAACTCGTGCTGCCCGAGGGAATCAACCTCGCTGCCATCAACAGCCCGAAGCTCTGCACCGTTTCCGGCTCGCACGAGGCCATCGCGGCCTATCAGCGTGAACTGGAGGCGAAGGAGACCGTCTGCCGCGCGCTCAACACCTCCCACGCGTTCCACTCGGTGATGATGGAGCCGATCGTCGCGCCCTTCACGGTAGAAGCCGCGAAGGTGGTGGCCCGGCCGCCAACCATTCCGTGGATCTCGACTTGCACCGGGCGCGAAATGGATGCCGCAACCTTGGCGGATCCCGGCTACTGGGCACGGCAGCTTCGTCATGAAGTCCGCTTCACCAATGCCTTGGCCACAGCCTATGCCACTGGCGAACTGATCCTGTTGGAAGTCGGCCCCGGCCAAACCCTCGGACCTTTCGCCCGCCAGCATCCAGCTCGTGGAACGAGTTCGGTAGTCTCGACGTTGCCCTCGTCATCGAACGACCTAGTCGATCTCCTCAATGCCGCCGGGGAACTCTGGAAGTCCGGCGTTGCACTCGATTGGGCCTCTTTCTTCGCAGGTCAGGAGCGCTCCCGCGTTCATCTGCCGACGTACGCTTTCGAGCGCCAGAGCTACTGGATCGACGTCTCGGCCGAGACTACGCAAGTCTCGCCACCAGCTCCAACGCCTGTTGCCCCGCCCTCCCCATCTCCCGCCTCCCATCAGCCAGCCCCCCCCGCCATGTCCCGCGTCTCCAACCTTGCCGCCAAGCTGCGCGCCATCGTCCACGAGCTTTCCGGCGTCACCGTCGATGACGATGCCGCGACATTCACCGAGCTGGGCTTTGACTCGCTTTTCCTCACCCAGGCCAGCCAGGCGATCCAATCGCGCCTCGGCGTGAAGATCACCTTCCGGCAGATGCTCGGGGAGCTTTCCTCGGTGGCGTCCATCGCCTCTCACCTCGACGCGGAACTGCCCGCCGACGCCGCATCTACTACGCCTGCCGTAGTTTCACCTTCCGCTCCTCTTCCTCAATCCACATCGGCTGGCAATGGCACCATCGAGCAATTGATGGCGAACCAGATCCAGCTCATGCAGGCGCTGCTGGCCGACCGCCAGAATCCGGCACCGGCACCCGCGGCCACCAATGGATTGGCTGCGGTGAAATGGCCCGCCAATCAAACCCGCAACGCTTCCGCCAACGCCCGCTTCGGCCCCTACAAGCCGATCGACAAGGGCGAGAACGGCGGACTCACCCCACGCCAACAGAGGTCGCTCGACGAGCTGATTGCCCGCTACATCCGCAAGACCGCCACCTCCAAGGCCTACACCGCCGAACATCGCGATCACTATGCCGACCCGCGCGCCGTGGCCGGTTTCAAGTCGCTGTGGAAGGAGATGGTTTACCCCATCGTCTCCTCCCGCTCGAAGGGTGCGAAGATTTGGGACCTCGACGGCAACGAGTATGTCGATATCACCATGGGCTTCGGCACTTACTTCTTCGGCCACTCGCCGGAGTGGCTGACGGAAGCCATCGAGAAGCAGCTCCACACCGGCATCGAGATCGGACCGCAGTCCCCCATCGCCGGCAAGCTCGCGAAGGCGGTCTGCGAGCTGACCAACATGGAGCGCGCGACCTTCTGCAACACCGGCTCCGAAGCCGTGATGGCCGCCATGCGCCTGGCACGCACAATCACCGGCCGCACCCGCATCGCCTACTTCACAGGCGACTACCACGGCATGTTCGAGGAGGTGCTGGTCCGCGGCGCCTGGGTCGATGGAGTTTACAAGGCCCAGCCGATCGCCCCCGGCATCCCGCAGTCGCTGGTCGAGAACATGCTGGTGCTCGACTACGCCGATCCCGCGTCGCTGGAGATTCTGAAAGCCCACGCCCACGAACTCGCCGCCGTGATGGTCGAGCCGGTGCAGAGCCGCGCCCCCGGCCTCCAGCCCCGCGAGTTCATGCACGAGGTCCGCGCCATCACGAAGGCCGCCGGCACCGCGCTCATCTTTGATGAAGTCGTCACCGGCTTCCGCTGCCATCCTGGCGGTGCCCAGGCCTACTTCGGCGTCGAGGCCGACCTCGCCACCTACGGCAAGGTCATCGGCGGCGGCATGCCGATCGGCGTGCTGGCCGGCAAGCGCGAGTACATGGACGCGCTCGATGGCGGCGCATGGAACTACGGCGACGACAGCTTCCCGGAAGTCGGCGTGACCTTCTTCGCCGGCACCTTCGTCCGCCATCCGCTCGCCTTGGCCGCCGCCTGGCGCGTGGTCGAACATCTGAAAGGAGAAGGCCCGCGCCTCCAGATTGAGCTCACCGAGCGGGTCGAGCGCCTCTGTCGCACGCTCAACAACCACTTCGAGGCCATCGGCGTGCCGATCCGCCTGCCACATTTCAGCGCTTATGCCGTAATCGAGCACGCGCCGGATCTGAAGTGTGCCAGCTTGCTTTGGTACTTCCTCCGCGAGAAGGGCGTCCACGCCTGGGAAGGCCGGCCGCTCTACTTCACCACCGCCCACAGCGACGAGGATCTCGATCGCGTGGTGCGCGGCTTCACCGAGGCCGTCGCCGACATGCAGGCCGCCGGTTTTCTCCCCGCATCCACGAAGGAAGTGACAGCGCCCGCCGTCTTCCCCCGCCACGACGTCGCGACGACGACCGAGGCGCAGCGGGAGATCTTCCACTCGCTGATGATGGGCGACGAGGCGAACTGCGCCTACAACGAATCGAACGTCATCCGGTTCGATGGCGAACTCGATCTTCCCGCACTGCGCACCGCATTGCTCGATCTCGTGGTCCGCCATCCCGCATTGCGCAGCACGTTCACTCCAGATGGCCAGCAGCAGATCTTCCACGCCGCGCCGCGGCACTTGGAAATCCACGAGCACGATTTCTCCACGCTGACCGCGGACGCGCGGGGCATGCACTGGTCGCAGGTGAAGGAAGACGAGGCGCGCACGCCCTTCGATCTCACACTTGGCCCCTTGCTTCGCCTCCAAGTCGCGAGGCTCTCGGCGGATCATCACGAACTGCTCTTCACCGCCCATCACATCGTCTGCGACGGCTGGTCCTTCGGGATGATCCTCATGGAGCTGGCCCATGCCTACAACGCCCGCAAGGCCGGCCGCCTGCCGATGCTGCCGCCGGCCATGTCGTTCGCCGACTATGCCCGCCATGAAGTTTCCCATCAGGACGAGCATGCCACTGCGGAGGCCTGGTGGGTCGCGAAGTTTGAAAATGGCGCACCCGTGCTGGAGCTTCCCACCGACCGGCCTCGCCCTCAGGTGAAGACCTTCGCCGGGTCGATGGAGTCGATCACGCTCGACTCCGATCGCTACGCCCGACTCAAGAAGGCCTCGCCCAAGCTCGGCGGAACCTTGTTCGCGACCCTGCTTGCCAGCTTCGCCACCTTGCTTCACCGCCTCACCGGTCAAGAGGATCTGGTCATCGGCGTGCCGGCGGCCGGACAGACGCGCATCGGCCGCGACGAACTGATCGGCCACTGCCTGAACTTCCTGCCGCTCCGTCTTCAAGCGGCCGCAGACTGTTCCTTCCGCACCTTCGCCGCGGAAGTGAAGGAACAGGTGCTCGAAGCCTACGATCACCAAGACTGCACCTTCGGCAGCTTGCTCAAGAAGCTTAGCTTGCCGCGCGACACCAGCCGCCTGCCGTTGGTCAACGTGATGTTCAACATCGACAAGTCCGGCACCGACCAGATCGCCTTCGATGGCCTCGGCTTCGACGTCTGGACCAATCCGAAGCGTCACGTCAATTTCGACCTCTTCTTCAACCTCGTCCAAACCGACGAGCGCATGATCGTGGAGTGCGAGTACAATCCCGACCTCCACGACGCCGCCACCATCCGCCGCTGGTTGGGCTGCTTCGAGCAACTGATCGAAAGCGCGATCCTCGATGGCGAAACCACGCTGCAAGCCCTGCCCATTCTCAACGCGGAAGAAAGCCAGCGCGTCCTCGTGGATTGGAACGCGACCCAGCGCGACTATCCGCGCTCCGCCACCTTGCCCTGCCTCGTTTCGCATGTCGCATCCCGCGTTCCGGAGAAGACGGCCATCCGCTGCGGCGATACCACCCTCAGCTATGCCGGACTGGAACAACGGGCCAATGCCATCGCCTCTCGCCTTCAATCGTCCGGTGTGAAGCGAGGCGATTTGGTCGGCATTCACCTGGAGCGCTCGATCGACATGGTGGCGGGGCTGCTCGGCATCTTGAAATGCGGTGCCGCCTACGTGCCGATGGATCCCGCTTTCCCGGCGGAGCGTTTGGCCTTCATGGTCGAAGACGCGCACATGCCGCTGATTCTCTCGCAGACGTCACTGCATCAGGATCTGCCGGCATCGCAGGCGCGGGTAGAGCTTGTCGATGAGATCGCCGGCGACGGCAGCGACTTCACGCCGGTCGAAGGCGATCCCGAGGATCTTGCCTACGTCATCTTCACCTCCGGTTCGACCGGTCGTCCCAAGGGCGTCCGCCTACCCCATCGCGCGGTGGTGAACTTCCTCAACTCGATGCGCCGCGAACCGGGCCTGACTTCCGATGACGTGCTGCTCGCGGTGACCACGTTGTCCTTCGATATCGCCGGCTTGGAAATCTTCCTGCCGCTCACCACCGGCGCCGAAGTCGTGATCGCCATCCGCGACGTCACGATCGATGGCAATCGACTCGCCGAAACGATCGCGCGCCACAACGTGACGGTCCTGCAAGCGACGCCCGCCACGTGGCGCTTGCTGCTGGAAGCACAATGGTCCGGCAAGACCGGCTTCAAGGCGCTGGTCGGCGGTGAAGCCGTGCCGCACGATCTGGTCAACCGGCTCGCCCCGCTGTGTGAAGAAATCTGGAACGTCTATGGCCCTACCGAGACGACCATCTGGTCCACCACCGCGAGGGTGGAAGCCGGTGATGGTCCCGTGACCATCGGCCGCCCCATCGACAATACCCAGGTCTTCGTCGTGAATCCGGCGATGCAGCCGCAACCGGTCGGCATCGCCGGCGAACTGCTCATCGGCGGCGACGGCCTCGCCCATGGCTACCACGAGCGCCAGGACCTGACCGATGACCGCTTCATTTCCACGCCGCTGCAACCGGGCAAACTCTACCGCACCGGCGACCTCGCGCGCTGGAATCCCGACGGCTCGCTGGAGTGCCTCGGCCGCATGGACCATCAGGTGAAGGTCCGCGGTTTCCGCATCGAGCTCGGCGACATTGAGACCCACCTCGAACAGCACCCTTCCGTTGCGCAAGCCGTGGCCCATGTCCACGAGGGCCGCTTGGTCGCCTATGTGCGGCCCGAGGGGGCCACCGGCAATGGCACCGCGATCTGGGAGGACCAGTGGGACTTGCTCTACAAGTCCGCCATCGACCAATCCGGCAGCGGCAAGCTGGACATGCTCGACTCGGTGATCGCCGGCTGGGCAGGCATCACGGACATCGACGACCAGGTCGCCGAGTGGATTGAGACCACCAGCGCACGGCTGCGCGGCTACGGTCCTCGCCGTGTCTTTGAGATCGGCTGCGGCACCGGCCAGATCCTCTCGCGCTTCGCCGCGGAGTCCGAGTGCTACTGGGCCGCCGACATTTCGAACGTCGCGATCGAGGCGCTCCAGAAGAATCACCCGCTGCCGCAGGTGAAGCTGCTCCATCGCCCCGCTGACGATTTCACGGGGCTCCCGGAAGGCTATTTCGACACCGTCATCATCAATTCGGTCGCGCAGTATTTCCCTGATTCCGGCTATCTCGCCCGTGTGCTGGAAGGTGCCGCGAAGACGCTCAAGCCGGGAGGTCGCATCTTCCTCGGCGACATCCAGAGCAATGCCCTGCTTCCCGCTCATCACGCCGAAATCCTTCGCGAGCGCGCGCCGGTCGGAACGACCTGCAAGCAACTCCGCGAAAAACTCGCCCAGCGGCTTTCCCGCGAAACCGAACTTTCGCTCGACCCTGCTTGGTTCGACCACCTCGACGGTTTCGCGCACATCGAGATCCAGCTTCGCCGCGGCAAGCTTTCGAATGAAACGACGACCTATCACTACGACGTGATCCTGCACGTCGGAGAAAAGCCGGCCACGCAGGTGGTGACCAACTGGCGCCAGTGGGAGCGGCTGAATCTCGAACAGCTTGAAGCGATGCTCGCCGAGGGGCCGAACGAATTGGCGATCGCCGGCATTCCGGACCTCCGGCTTGCCTCGCCGCTCGGCTTCCTGCGGGCGCTGGAGCATTCGCCGGAAGAAAGCGCGCTGCCGTTCCTTCCTTCGCCGCCCAACACCTCGCTCACCGCGGAGGATCTTTACGCGGTCGCGATTTCGACGGGCTACAAGGCCCACGTCCGCTGGCGCGGCAATGGAGCCGCCGGCATCATGGACGTGATCTTCTTGCCCGCCGGCAGCGGAGTTCTGCCCCTGTGGCCGATCCAAGCGTCGCCCGCCCCCTTGGCAAACGTGCCGCACCACGAAAAGCCATCGGCAGCACTCGGCTCGGAGTTGCGCCAGCACCTCGCCACGAAGCTGCCGGACTACATGGTGCCTTCCGCCTTCGTGGTGCTCGACGCGTTCCCGCTTACTCCGAATGGAAAGGTGAACCGCAAGGCATTGCCCGCTCCGGGCGAGGCCGACGAAGCGCCAGCTCGTGAGATCGTCGCGGCGACGAACGACACCGAGCACAAGTTGGTGGAGATCTGGAAGCAAGTGCTTGGCCTGAAGGAAATCGGCACCACCGACGACATCTTCGAGCTCGGCGGTGATTCGATCCTGATCTTCCAAATCAGCACCCGCGCCACCCGCATCGGCTTGGCACTTGCCCCGGCCCAGGTGTTCCGCCACCGCAACATCGCCGCGCTGGCCGCCGACCTGACATCCGCCGCGGAACCCAAGCCGGCCGCCCCGACCATCCAACGAGTGAACCGCGATGCTTACCGCCGCAAACTCTGAACCGATGAGCGAATCCCCTCACGACCTGGATGCGACCCACGCGCCCGAGTTCGCGGAGGTGCTGGCTTTTCCGGCGTCGGTCGCCCAGCAGGTGTTTTGGTACCTGGAACTGCTGCAACCGGGTGTCACGGCGTTCAACATCCCGATGCGCTTCCGCTTGGAGGGCCCCCTCGACACCGGTCTGTTGGAAAGGTCGCTGCGCACGATCGTCGAGCGCCATGAATCGCTGCGGACTCACTTCGAGGAAGAGAATGGCGAGCTGCTGCAGATTGTTTCGCCGGACGCGCACTTCGAATTCCCGATCCACGACGTCTCTTACCTTCCGGAAAGCGAGCGCCAGACGGAAGCGGGTCGGCTCGGCAGCATCGAAGCCCAGCGGCCCTTCCATCTCGCGACCGGGCCGGCCTTCCGGGCCGAGTTGGTAAGGCTTGCAGCCGCTTCCCACATCCTGCACGTCACGGTCCATCACGCGATGTTCGACGGTTCGTCGATGACCGTCCTGACCGAGGAACTGGCGCAGATTTATCAGGCCTACCACGACGGCAAGGAATGCCCGCTCGAATCTCCGCCGATCCAGTACGGCGACTACAGCGTGTGGCAGAGGGACTTCCTCGAAGGCCCCGAAGTCGCCAAGCAACTCGCTTACTGGAAAGAGCGTCTGGCCGGCATGGCCGAGCTGGACCTGCCGACGGACCGGCCGCGCCCCGCGGCCAAGTCATGGAATGGCGATTTGACTTCCGCCCTGTTGCCGCGCGACCTCACCGGCCGCCTGCAAGCCATCGCCGCGCGCAACGGGGCGACGCTCTATCATCTACTACTGGCGGCGTACAAGCTGCTGCTCCATCGCTACAGCGGAATGACGGACATCGCCGTCGGATCGCCGATCACCGGCCGCACGCGAGCCGAAATGGAGCGCCTGATCGGTGTCTTCATCAATTCGCTGGTGCTGCGCAGCGATCTCTCGGGTGACCCGTCGTTCGATAGCCTCGTGCGCCAAGTGCGCGACACCGCACTGGCGGCGGTCGAGAACCAGGACGTGCCTTTCGAGTGCCTGGTCCGCGAGTTGAAGCCGAACCGTGATTCGAGCCGCAATCCGTTGTTCCAGGTGAATTTCACCCACCAACGGTCGTTCGCGAAAGCAGGCAAGTTCGGTGGCGTGGAATTGATTCCGATTCCGTCGCGTTCGCCCGGTGCGATCTTCGACCTGCACTTCTTCATGGTCGAACGGGCCGAGGGCTGGCGGGTGACCTGCGACTTCAGCACCGATCTCTACGATCACGCGACCGCGCGGCGGATGCTCGGGCACTATCAGCGATTGCTCGAAGGCATCGCGGAAGCTCCCGCGAAAAGGCTTTCGGAACTGGAGATCCTGACGGAGGGAGAGAAGGAGACGATCCTCGGCAAGTGGTCCCACAACGAAGTCATTGGGAGCCCGGACACCATTCCCGCGCTATTCTCCCAGGTTGCATCGAAGCACGGACGACGCACCGCGCTGAAATTCGGTGACCACTCCTTTACTTATGGTCAACTCCACGCCGAAGCCTCCGCGGTTGCGGCACGCTTGATCGAATCCGGCGTGAAGCCCGGTGATCTGGTCGCCCTGTGTTCGAAGCCATCACCGGAAATGATCGCCGGCCTGCTCGGCATCCTGCTTGCCGGCGGCGCCTACGTGCCGCTCGACCCGGACTACCCCGCGCAACGCTTTGCACTTCTGTTAGAGGAATCCGGCGCCCGGTTCGGCCTGGCCACTCCGGGGCTGGCTTTCTCGTTCGGCGAGTGGAGCGGGAATCTGTTGGAGATTCCCAAGTTCGGAAGCGCGGCACCCGTCGATCTGCCCACGCTCGCAATCACGCCCGAGCACCCCGCCTACCTGCTTTTCACCTCCGGCTCCACCGGCAAGCCAAAGGGCGTGCTGGTGCCGCACCGTGGCGTCGCGCGACTGGTGCGCGACAATGGCTTCATGCCGATCACCGGCGACGACGTCTTCCTCCAAGCCGCCCCACTCTCCTTCGATGCCTCGACGCTCGAAATCTGGGGCCCGCTGCTCAACGGCGGCACCCTCGTCATCCCGTCGCAAGGCACCGGGCTCGACGAGATTGCGACCGCGGTCCGCGAGAAGGGCGTCACCACGCTGTGGCTGACGGCGGGACTATTCCAAGTGATGGTCGAGGAGCATGTGGAGTCGCTCAGGGGCTTGCGCTACCTGCTGGCCGGCGGCGACGTGCTTTCGGTCTCCCACGTGCGCCAGGCCTTGGCGGCATTGCCCGGCACCACCCTCGTCAACGGCTACGGTCCTACGGAAAACACCACGTTTACCACCTGCCATGCCATCCGCGAGCAGGACTGCGAGCGCCCTTCGATCCCCATCGGCCGACCCATCGCAAACACCACCGTCTTCATCCTCGACGATCACGGCCGCCCCGTGCCCGCAGGTGTCCATGGCGAGCTCTTCACCGGTGGCAACGGCTTGGCACTCGGTTATCATGGCGACCCGGCCCTGACCGCCGGGAAATTCATCGAGCATCCCCGGTTTGGCCGCTTGTATCGCACCGGCGACCTGTGCCGCTGGCTGGCGGATGGCACCATCGAGTTCATCAGCCGCCGCGACCATCAGGTGAAAGTGCGCGGCTTCCGCATCGAACCCGGCGAGATCGAAACCGTGCTCGCGTCGCATCCCGAGGTGCGCCAAGCGAAGGTGGCGGTGCGGGGCGACAGTGCGGAAACCAAGCGCATCCTCGCCTGGGCCATCGTGGAGCAAGGCAGCATGCTGGATTCCGGCAAGCTCCACGCTTGGCTGGCCGCCCGGCTGCCGGCGTTCTTGCAGCCCGATGGTGTGACGATCCTCGATGCCTTCCCGGTCACCGCGAATGGCAAGATCGACCTCGCCGCATTGCCCGATCCCGCCAAGGCACCAGGAGAGCCCCGTCGCTTCAGCCCGCCGCAGGGCGAGATCGAGGAGCGGCTCGCCGCCATCTGGAGCGAGCTACTAGGAACCCCGGAGATCGGCCGGGACGACGACTTCTTTTCGCTCGGCGGCCACTCGCTGATGGCCCTGCGCCTGTTCTCGCGCATCTCCCGCGACTTCGGCCGCAGCTTGCCGCTGGCGGCACTGCTCAGTCATCCGACGGTGGCACGGCTTGCCGCGCTCTTGGCGCCGGAATCGCACACGGAACCCGCGAAGTCCGGCAACAGGGGGCATCTAGTGACCCTGTCCGACCGCGGCACGCCGCCTCCCCTATTCTGCATCCATGGCGGCGACGGTGGCGTGATCTTCTACCGCGGCCTGGCCGAGCGGATGACCGGGGAGTTCCCGATCCATGCGATCGAAGCGCTGGCATTGAGCAACAGCGCGCCGATCGAGGAAGCCAGCGTCGAGGAAACCGCGGCGGCGTATGTGAAAGAGCTGCTCGCCGTGCATCCGGCCGGTCCGTTCCGGCTGGCGGGATATTCCTTCGGCGGCGTCGTGGCCCATGAAATGGCCTGCCAGCTCACCGGGCAGGGCCACACGGTCGAGTTCCTCGGCCTTTTTGACACTCACAATCCGACCGCACCTTGCAAGCGCTACTCCTTGCCAGGGCGGCTGGGTGCCTTCTGGCAACAGCAGGACGACCTGCCGCTGCCGGCAAAGCTGGAACGGCTTCGCGAGCGCATCGCCGAAGGCATCGCGGTCCACCGCCAGGTGAAGAAGGAAGTCGCCGAAGCGATGACCATGGGACCGGCCGAAGCCCACAGCGACCTCCGCCGCGTCCAGGTCCGCGAGGAAAACTGGCGCGCGATGCAGGCCTACCGGCCGCGACCGTATGCCGGAGCGATCACGCTCTTCAAGGCGATGACCCCGAGCGACAAGGTCGAGTGGCCGGAGGATTACGGATGGACGTCCGTGGCCCATGGCGGGCTGCGCATCATTCCCGTGCCGGGCCGGCATCTGACCTTGTTCGAAGATGCGAATGTCGGAGCTTTGGCGAAGGCGCTGGATGGCGCCCTTCAGCCGTCCTCCGCGATCGCGTGACAGTTTCAGTTCGCGCTTCGGGGCGTTCCCCGGTAGATGACACGGGCTCCTCGCCCCCCCGATGTCGAATTGGTTCCCCCGCCTCGCCTCGCTACTCATCGCTTTTCCCGTCGCAGCGATGGCTCAAACCTACGTGGACCTGGACTTCAGCCACAATGTGCAGGCGGCGTCCCAGATGTATCCGAACAATTCCACACTCGGTCCCTACTACCACTCGGGATCGTTCATGGAGTTCACCAACGCCGGCAGCCATAATGGCAGCCCGGTCGATGTGCGGGTGTCCTTTATCGGGCTAACCGACGGTGAAAGCCCGGACTTCCGCGAAACGAGCACCTACCAGTGGGTCGGTTGGATCCCGGACTACAACACCCTCAACGCGAGCAACGACCTAGGCATCTACTATCGCCACGATGGGAACTATGCCCAGCAGCAGGGCGGCATCGCATGGACGCTTTCCTTCTACGAAGGGGGCGGCACTTTCAGCACCCCGCTCACGCTGCCCGGCGTGCGGCTGCTGATCTACGACCACGACGGCGAGGCCTACCAGTCGGAATCGATCCGTGCCTTCGCCGCCGATGGCCTGACCGGCTACCAATTTCACGAAAACAGCGGCATCCACGCCCATGACGAGGACGGCAGCTACCGCTTCGACTCCCGCGGGTTGGGCCATCCGGAGACATCCCCCGATGGTGGCATGATCCTCTACTACCAGAATACGTCTTCGATCCGCTTCGACATGTTCTCCACCACCGAGCCCGGCTTGCCGGGGCCGAACAACGGCATCTTCGCCGCTTGGGATGGTGACCTCGGCCTTACTGACGGCAGCACGGCCGGCTTCGGCGAATTGATCACCGTCCCCGAGCCGGGCGTCGTGATCCTCGTTGGAACCGCGTCGCTCGGCTTGATGCTGCGCCGCGGCCGCCGCCAGGGCGAAGCCGCCTGACCTTACCGTTTTTCGAGCGCCACCAGCGTCACGTCGTCCATCTGGGGTGCACCGGCGGCGAAGCGCGAAAGCTCACGCTCGACGGCCCGGATCGACGCTTCGGCCCCGCGCCCCGCGCCCTCGCGGAAGGCCTCGCGCAGGCGGTCCATCCCGAATTCCTCGCCCGCGGCATCCACGGCCTCCTTCACGCCGTCGGTGTGGAAAAGCAGGCAATCGCCCGGTTCGAGCCGGATCTCGTGGACCTTGGTGACACGCTCGAAGACATCGCCCTCGTCAATGCCCAAGGCGAGGCCCGGTGGTTTCAGCAGCGTCACGGATTTCTCGGCGGCCCGGTAGAGCAAGGCGGGATCGTGACCGGCCCGGACCAACTTCATGCCGCCGCCATCGCCCTCGATCACGGCGTAAAAGAGGCTGATGAACATGTCCTCGCGGATGTCAGGGAAAAGCTGGCGGTTCACCAGGGCCAGCGCGTCGGCTGGATTGTCGTGGACCGCGGCGAGCGATCGCAACACGCTGCGGCACATGGCCATCAGCAAACCGGCGGCCACCCCTTTTCCCGACACGTCCGCGATGACCACGCCGTGGCGGCCATCGCCGAGATCGAAGTGGTCGTAGTAGTCGCCGCTGATGATGCGGGCGGGCTGGTTGGTGCCGCTGACGCGGTAGCCGGGCACCACCGGGTCTCCCTGTGGGAGCAGGACCCGCTGGACCTCGCGGGCATTGCGGAGTTCGCCCTCGATCTGGCGCTTCTCGCTGGCCTCGCGGTGGACCAGGGCACTGCCGATGGCAAAGGCGGATTGCTCGGCGACGCTGCGGAAAACGGCGAAGTCATTGGCGGTGAATGCCCCATCCTCGCGGATGCGGGTCACGGCCAGGATTCCGAGATCCTTGCCGCCGTGGCGCAGCGGGGCCACCAAGGCCATGGTATCCGGGCCATAGTGGAGCGATCGGTCCCGGAACGCGGGATGAGCTTTCACCTCGGGGACGAACTGGGCCTCGCCGGAGGAAAGAATGGCCCCGAGCATGCCTTCGTCCGCCGACACTTGGGCCAAACGAAGATGGCTTTCCAGGGCCCGCGGATCCTTTTGCGCCCGCTGCCGCACTTCCTCGGGCACCGGGATGAGCGGCGGACACTCGGCGGAAAGGTATTTCGGCTGCAGCCGGGTCCGCGAGTCGTCGAGCAGGTAGAGCGCCCCGCCTCGCGCGGCGACCACCCGGTCCACGCCATCGACGATCAACCGTGACAGTCCTGTCATGGTGGTATCGCTGCCAATGGCCGCCCCCAGATCGTGAAGGAACGCGAACATGCGGTGTTCCTCGCCTTCGAAGGCCGAAAGCTCGGCATTTTTCGAGGACAGCTCCCGCTTCTTCCGCGCCAAGGCGATGGCCAGCCCGACAAGTACCAAGGCCAGCAAGGAATAAGGGAGGAGGTGTTCCATGGGCCGCGCCGACTGCTCAGTCGGCCTTGCGGTCGTTCTCGGCGACCTCTTGTTCGAGAATCCCGACCACGCCGGCGAATTTCCGGGCGTTTTCCTCACTGGTGGCGGCCAGCGTCTGATGGGCCTCCAAAATGTGCCGTGCCCGCTCCTTCACCGTCGGGGAATGGCCCGGCTGATAGGGCTCCAGCTCGGCCCGGATTTGATCGGCCCGTCCGCGCCATGGGGCGACCGGCGGGTCGATTTCAAGCAGGCAGTCCAGCCCCAAGTCCTCCAGCGAGTTGCGGTTGCGCTCGCCCGCCCCGGCGATCTGGACGCCACCCGTGGCGCCGAGCTTCGACAGTCTGGCGGCGAAACTGGCAAGCTGCCCCATGAACGTGGAGTCCATCCCGGTGCAGGCTTCGAGGTCGATGACCAGGCGTCGTTCACCCTCCGCGATCCGGGCCTCCGCGCATTCCTTCATGACCGGACTGATCACGAAGGAACCTTTTCCCTCGCAGCGAATCCAAGTGAACCCGTCGAATACTCCGACCAGAATGGCGTTTTCCGAACTCACGTGAGAGGGACCGAACTTGCTAGCGACCGCTCCATCTTAAAATCCCTTGGCGGGCGTGGTCAACCGTGCATCGATGGGAAAACGAGGTTATTGCCAGAGGTAGGAATGGCGCGAGGCGACCTCCCGGCCACCACGAGTCAAGGTGCAACGCCACGCCAGCACCCGGCCGCCCTCGCGATAATCGTCACCCAAAATGGCGAATTCGGCGCGACCGGAGCCCTCGCCCGCGGCGATCGTGTGCACCATTTTCTTCACGCGGCTGCCGGTCGAGCCTTGCTGATACTCGAAAACAATCTGGCCGGCATCCGACGACGACGCGTCGTTCCACAGCACCGTGTAGGTGTATCCCAAGCGGTCGCCTTGCTCACCGATACCGATGGCCCCATGGAAACGCCGCTTGCGTTCGCCCCGGATCATCGGATCGTCACTGTCACCGGTGCCAACCTCGCGGATGTGAAGCGGCCGCACATCAAGCACCTGCGGCGAGCCGCAGGACCACAGGGACAAGGCCGAAATCATGACCGCGAGGGGCTTCCAGAGCTTCATCGGCGGCATTTCACGCAAGCGGCCCGGCCTTGCCAACCCGCAAATTCCGGCTTCCGCGCTTCATCCTTTCCCGTCGCGGAAACTACCGCTTAAAATTCCTCTGTGGAACAGGCCATCCTCGACAAACTCGACGCCTTCATCAGGAAAAAGGGGCTGCGGAAGACCCCTCAACGCGACGCGATCGTGCGGACCGCCTTCGCCAGCGACGAGCATTTCACCTCCGAGGAGCTGTTCGATCGCTCACGCAGGGCCAATGCCGGCGTTTCCCGCGCCACGGTCTATCGAACCATCGCCCTCCTGGTGGAAGCCGGGCTGCTGCACGAAATCGACCTCGGAGGCGACCTCAAGACCTACGACCCGAACTTCTTCGACAAGCCGAGCCACAACCACCTCGTCTGCATCGACTGCGGCAAGGTGCTGGAGTTCGAGGACTCCCACTTGGAGCTGCTCAACGACTGCCTGACCCGCCGCATGGGCTTCCGGCCGGTACGCCAGACCATCAAGATCGAGGCCTGCTGTGAACAACTCCGCAAGAAGGGCGTCTGCCCGAACTTGATCAAGGCGCGCGTCACCGGAAAACGGCTGCCGGCGCGGAAGCGCTGATTGAGCTTCCGTGGGCGCGGTGGCACCGCGGAAGCCACTGGACGAGCCGACAATACCCTCGCTCGCCATGTTCTCGCGAACGCGCCTATGGTTGGACGGCGGGATTTTCCCTTGCACCGGGCCCACGGCTGCCCGCTACTGCCGCCGCCATGTGGAAAGGTCGTTTTGCCCAGGATACCTCCTCGCTCGTCCAGCAGTTCGGTGAGTCGATCAGCTATGACTGGCGGCTGTTTCCGCACGACATCGCCGGCTCGATCGCCCACGCCCGCGCCCAGCAGAATGCCGGTCTTTTGACCGCCGAGGAGTTCGGTGCGATCGAGAAGGGCCTGCTGGAAATCAAGGCCGACATCGAGACCGGGCGCTTCGAGTTCAAGACCTCGCTCGAGGACATCCACATGAACATCGAGGCCGAGCTGACCAAGCGGATCGGCCCCGCCGGTGCCAAGCTCCACACCGCCCGCTCCCGCAACGACCAGGTCGCCACCGACACCCGGCTCTATTCGCGGACGGAGATCGACCTTTTGTTAGAAGCCCTTTCCGGCCTGCAATCCGCCTTGCTCGACCGCGCGGAGAAATACGCCGCCACGGTCATTCCGGGCTACACCCACCTCCAGCGCGGCCAGCCGGTGACGGTCGGCCACCACCTGCTCGCCTATGTGGAAATGTTGGAGCGCGACAAGGGCCGGCTTTCCGATGCCCGCAAACGCCTCAATGTCTCCCCGCTCGGCTCCGGCGCTCTGGCCGGCTCCACCATCAATCTCGATCGCCGCGCCATCGCCGCGGAACTCGGCTTCGACGCGGTGACCACCAATTCGATGGATGCCATCGCCGACCGCGACTACATCGCGGAGACGCTTTTTGCCATCGGGCTGTGCGGCGTTCACCTGTCGCGCCTCAGCGAGGACCTCATCTTGTGGTGCACCGCCGAATTCGGATTCGTCGTCTTTTCCGACGCCCACACCACCGGCTCGTCGCTGATGCCGCAGAAGAAGAACCCCGACGTCTGCGAACTCACCCGCGGCAAGAGCGGCCGCCTGATCGGCAACCTGATGAACCTGCTGGTCGCCGTGAAGGGGCTGCCGCTCACCTACAATCGCGACCTCCAGGAAGACAAGCCACCACTCTTCGACTCCATCGACACCCTCAAGCTGATCCTCGCCGTGAACACCGAAATGGTCGCCGCGATGGAAATCCGCGAGGAGCGCTGCCTCGCCGCAGCCAGCGACCCCATGCTGCTTGCCACCGATCTGGCCGATTGGCTGGTGAAGCAAGGTGTTCCTTTCCGCCACGCCCACGAACTCGTCGGCACTGCCGTCGCCGAGTCGGTCAAAACCGGCGTGCCGCTCGACAAGCTGGACCTGACGCAGATCGATGGCACCTACACCGCGGATGCGGGAAGCGTCTTCGACCTCCAGCGAGCCCTGTCCGCCCGAACCAACCCTGGTGCTCCCTCGATTGGGAACGTGAAAGCGGAGATCGCCCGCTGGAGACAGGCGGGAATCCAGTGACAAATTCGAAGATAATTTGGAATTCCCCGAAACCATCTCTTCAGTTAATAGAAGCGGGTGAAGTTGAATCACCTCCTCCCCGTCATCCTGGCTATCACCTCCCTGTCCGCGCTCGCGGGACCGGTTTTCGACGTCCGCAGCAGTGAGGGAAAGGCTCTCAGAATCGAACTCCTTGAAGTCAGCGGCGAAACCGTCACCTTCACCACCGCCGGAGAGAAAGGCGGGAAGGAGCACTCGCTTCCCATCGCCCGCTTCGACGCGGGTTCACAGACACGCATCCTCGACGAAGCCAAGGACCTCCCGCCCCGCCTGCCGAAGCTCGATATCGAAGTCGTCGTGTCGAAGAAGCGGGAGAAAGACGGCTACTACATGGTGAATCAAACGGTGAGCGCCAAGGTGAAGTTGAGGAACCTGAACCCGCGCATAGCCTTCCCAAAATCGAAGGTCCACCTCACCTACTTCGGACGAAATCGCCGGAATGGAGAGAATTACAAGGTCATGGAACGCAAGTCGTTCGACTGCGAGCTTGCCGCCGGTGCCCAGACGGAAGAACCGGTGGAAGGTTTCAAGACCCGCTACGACAGCGACAACAAGGGCTATGGCAACGTCGGCGGCTATCAGTACGACAGCTATCTCCTCGTGATCACCGATCAGGAAGGCAATGTGATCGAGGCGAAGACCTCCGATGCCGGAGTCCGCGCCCTGATCGCGAAGGACCGCTCGAAGGCCGCCGTGCTCAACAAGACCACCGTGAATACCGTGCTCAACAAGGAGCTGGTGGAGCTGAAGTGAGGCGGTTCACGCCGGCTGCTTCCCGGGCCAGCAGAGCCGCACCGCCATGCTCGCGCCAAGCAGGCAGAGGATGATCCCGAACATCCAGCCGCGCGACTGCTGCGGCTCGATGTCGAGTTCCAGCCGCATCGGCTTGTTGCCGTCCACTTGGACGCTCCGCTTGAAGGCGAGCACCGTCCCGCGTTCGGCCATCGTCACATCGAGCGCGGCCGGCGCCGGGTCGGCAGCGAGTTGTTGCGTCACGATGCGGTTGGCGATCGCTTTCATCGCGGCGTTCTCATCGATCGTGTTGCCTTCCAGCAAGCGATCGAACTGCTGGGGGTCGTAGTTGAGGTTGCCTTGGAGCAGCGGATTCTCCTGGGCCGCCTGTTCTAGCTGGGCATTGCCGGTCGGAAGCTCTGCCCTGTTGTCCAGATAGAGCCGTTGGCGACGCGTGTTGAGGGCAAGCGTCGCCTGCTGGGTCTTCAGGTTGCGGAGTTGGACACGAGCGTCCTCGTTCGAGGCCTGGTCGAGCAGGCCGTTGCGCGCTGCCTTGCTCAAGGCTTGGCCGGCCTTGTCCTGCTCGCCGGCTTGCATCCACAGGTTCGCTTGATCCAGCAGGGCGACGGCCTCCTGTTTGCCCGCCGCGCGCTGGCGCGAGACATAGCTGCGATAGTCCTCCTGCACGACCCTCCGCGACTGCTCTTCCAATTCAAAGTCACCGTGGTGCTTCCTGAGCTTCCAGCCCTCCGGCAAGATCACGCGCCACGTGAGATTCTCCAGCGGCACATCGAGCCGCGGTCCTTCGAGTACCGTGCCCTTGCCATTCATCGCATACACGAAGCGCACGCTGGCCGGCCGGTCGCCTTCGGGGGCGGGGTGAACGTGGAACAACCATACGGCGCCCTCCTTCACGAGCGGCACCCCGTCTTCGTTCACCAGCACGTTGTAGAGATCGGCTCCCGCCGGGAGTTCCAAGCGCAGAGTTCCCTTCTCCGCCACCCGGACATTCAAATCCACCGCCGTCAGTGATGCACCATCCGGCGAAACCAACGTGGTGAGGTTTCCCCGCTCCACGCGGAGATCCTGCGTCCTTTCCAGTTCGTGGCGCTTCAGGGTCACGGTCAGCGGCCCCTCCACTTCCGCGGCGCGGAAGACTGCCGCCGGGGTTTGCGCGGAGAAGGCGTCGCGCAGGGATTGCGGGATCATGCCCCAGTCGTTGCGCTGCCAACCGCGCGGCGTGGCCGGGATCTCCATCTTCAAGCGACCGCCAGCGCGCAGGACGACGAAATACGATGCCTGCCGTACTTCCGCCAGCGCCACCGGCGTGACCGACACTGCATTGCTTGCCGTCTGCTGGAATTCAATATCGGCCACGGTCTCTCCCGCCACGCCGCGCTGGAAGCGGATCTCCCACAAGCCGTCTTCACCCGCCACTGGCACGAAGTCGCCAACCGCCGGTCCGCTCGCGCGTACGGTGGCCGTCGTCTTCTCATCGAGTCCGGGGATCCTCACCCGCAGCGATTTCATCGCCGCATTGTCGATGCGATAGGCGAGGCGCACGCGGCTCAACGTTTGCCCTTCGCGCAGCGTCAGCTCGTGGAGCACCTGTGCAGTGACCCAGGCATCCAACTTGGTGACCGCGAGGGCGAGGGACCAATCCGCCTGAAGCAGCTTGAACGCCAGCGCTCCGGGCCGTGGCACGCCTGCCTCGCGCGGATCGAGCTGCGAGACATTGGTGCGCGAAACCGCCCGCACTTGCAGGCCGCGCTCGGGCACCACGGTCAGCGTGCCGGTTTGCCTTGCGGCCCCACGCAGCGAAACACGCGGCACAGCCCACGACGCCTGCGCACCGGGGAACGGAGCCGCCAGGGTGATCGAGAAAGCCTGTTCACCGAGCGTCCGGCCATTGAGGTGCAGATTCAGAAGCCGTGTGCCATCGACCGTCGCCTCCGCCCAATGCGCGAGTGCGGCACCGGTCACCGATTCGACTTCAAAGCCCGCCGGGATCTCCACCTCCAGCTTGAACAAACCCGCCCGCGTGATCGACGCCAGCAGATCGACTGCCAGCACCATGCGATCATCGCCGAGCGAAAGTGTCTGCTTCATCTCGGCCCGGAGTTCCGGCGCCACCGGCGTCACCTTCAGCGCCAGCGACGCATCGCCGCCCGTGTGGCGGTAGGCCCGATGCATCACCGCCAGCGCCCGGCCCTCGCGGTCGTGCGGCACCAGTTGCACGGAGAAGTCATCCAGGTTCACCGCGCTCATGCCCTTCGCATTCACCCCTTCCGCCTGCGCCTCGTCGCCGAAGCCCAAGCCTAACAAACCCACCGCGCCCGCCGAACCCAGCACCTTCACCGGCTCCAACGTGAGATCCACCGGCAACGTGGCGGTGCCGCGCTGCGTGCCGATGGAGAACGCGAATGCCTGCTCCTGCGCCGGCTCGATGCCCACCTTCAACTCACGCGTTTCGGGATTGAATCGCCAGCTTCCAACCGGTCCGTCAGAAACATCACCGACCGTGAAACCGGCGGGAATCAGCACTGTCAATTCCTTCACCACGCCACGTGACGGCCGCACGGAAACCCGATGCCGTCCGCTGACCACACCGGGGCCAGGCAAATAGAGGTCATTCGTTTCCACGAAGAAGCGCGTCTCTTCATTCGTCGCATCGCGCCGTAGAGGACGGGCCTGAAGCGTGATTTCATCGGCCGGGCCAAGCACCAGTTCCGCGCCACTGCCACCATCGATCGCGAATGGCGTGACCTTGGCCGCACGCGGCGAGACGAACTCCCACCCCGGCTGGTTCCAGCTCACTTTCACGCGCTGCACCGCCGCTGGTCCGACCGGCAATCGCCAACCGTTCTGGGGGGCCGGCAACGGCATTTCAAAGGTCGCGCGACCAGTCTTTTTGCCATCGGCGCTCGCAACCAGGAAATACGCCTCCGCGTCGCAATGGGCCGCCTTCACGACGCGCCAGCCTTCGCCGGTGAAACCGGTCAACACCGCCGGCGAAGTCAGAAGCAGCACGCGCTCGTCCGCTTTGCCACGCGCTTCCACCTCGATCTCCCCGGTCAAGCGACCGTCCTGAATCTTCCACGTGTGATGCATCGACTCCGCGGGCAGCAATTCGGCCCCCTTGCTCAAATCCGCACCCGCGAGGAACAACAAGGCCGTCGCAGCCACCGGCACGGCGCGCTTGCGGAACAGCCCCGCCAATCCCGGCAGACCTTTGCCCAACAGCAGCAGCGCCCCCAAGCCACCGAAGAACAGCACCGCACCGAAACGCTGGGCCAGAATACCAAGCCCCATCAGCGCAAGCCCGCCCGTCAACGAGAGTGCCAGTTGCTTGCGATTCCACAGCGCATGGACGACCAAGGCCGCACCGGCCAATAGCAGCAGCACGCCGGGCACGCTGAGCATCGCTTGCCAGGACGGGACATTGCCAAGCTCCAGCACCACTTGCTTCTCCGCGGGAACCACCGGTGCGAGGTACTCGAGCGTCGCGATGTTCACGCGCCGTTCGTGAAGCGCCTGCCACGCCAGCCAACATGAAGCCACTCCAGCAAGGATGATCAGCAGCACCCCCGGAATCCGCAGGCCGCGGATGCCTTGCAAGATCCAGCCAACCAACGTCACCAGCAACACGGTGAGAGCGCCCGTCCGCGCGCGCGCGACGATCCACTCGAAGCCCGTTTCGGTGAGCACCGGCTTCGCAGGCCGCAATCCGCCGCGCGGAACAAGCTGGCGGCCTTCGTCACCACTCACCCTCCACTCACTGATCACGGTCGGGGCGTAGAGCTGGGGCGCAGCCAGCTCCGGCGAGCGCACGCTGTCGCCCTTCGCACCATAGCGCAGCACCACCTCCACCGGCTCGTTGGGATCACCCTTCGCGGGAAGCGGCACCAGAATCCTCGATTCGTCGCGACGGGCATTCACCGGTTGGCCATCGACCTTCGACTCCCACAAATGGTTCCCCTTCGGCAGGGATAGTTCCAATTCAGCACGGCCGCGCGTCTTCACGAAGAAACGGGCATCCGTGACGACTTGGCCGTCGCGCGAGACACGGCTGGCAAGCTTCGCGAAGTCCACCACCTGATCCTCGGTCTCGCCGCGTTCATACCAGTCGATGGCCATGCGGATCGAAACGTCCCCGGCGGTGTACTGCCATGCGGCAAGAGTCGGCGCACTGCTCAGCAGCCGGTATTCGGCCGGCAGTTCGGTCGCTTCGAGTGGCAGCACGGAGCCCTCCGCCACCGTCTCCTTCTTGTTCACCTGGAGATGACTCACCACCTGGATGTGACCGCGCTCTGACTGGACATCCAGCGGCCTCACCTCTCCCGGGGAGAGAGTTCCACCGCGGGCACTCATCGGCTGTTCGAAGGTAACCAACACCGTGCCCGAACCAAGCAAGGGCCGGGCAAGCGGGATGACCAGCGTGTCGTCCTCGCGCCGCCAGTCGCGGCCGACGTTTTGGCCGATGACCTCCACATTGCCCAAGCTCTCCGGCACGCGGATCCGCCACTGGCTCGCCGGAGCACCGACGACGAAGTAGTTCACCAGCACGCTGCCGGTCACCGCGCCTTCCTTCAACGAGTAGAGATGGAAAACATCCGCCTGCACGCTCTGACCGAGTGCCTCGACCTTCATCGTCGCGCTCCAATCCATCTCACGAATCCGGAACGCCTGCTGAAGCCCGGGCTGCTTCTTCGGGAAGTAGTCCACCGGAGTCTCAGCGAGTCCTTTCGTGCCCGCCGGCACCGCACGGAAACCCGCAGTGACCACCACCCCGACATAGCCGCGCGCTGATTTCGCGCCGGGATGACCGAGCACCGGCAACACCCAATCGCCCGCCGCGGCGGCGAGATTCTTCTCCAACTTCACCGTGATCAACTGCCGGCCGATCAGTGCCTGACCAAAGAGGATCTTCAGCTCGCGTTTTCCCTCCACGGCATCGGTCGCCACGCTGTAGTCGGCCACGCCCGCGCCCTCGACCGCGGCCACCGCGAAATCGGCGGGCACCGCCACACTCCACTCGCGCAAGGGTGCCTCGCGAATGTCGAGTTCCAGATCGCTGGTGATGCGCCGGTCGGTCTCGGCCAGCTCGTGCACGGTCACCTCGGTCACGCCGACTTCCGGAAGCACTTGGTCCGCGGCGACCTCGTAGTCGTAGTCGGCGGAGGGGAAGCGATAGACGAAGGCCTGACGCAGGTTGTCGTCCTGCTTCGCCCACGGGAATTGCGCCGGCGAAAGCTGCATCAGCCCCTTCTTGGCAGCGACCTCCAAGCGCACCGCCCCATCGTTCGCCACGCGGAGGTAACCACTATGACGGATCGCCCCGATTGGCGAAAAGCGCGGCGGGGCCAGCTTGGCGGGGAACGCCCCCAAGGCGGCCTGGGCCTCGATCTCGATGTCCCCGGCGCCCTCGATCGGCCGGCTGAGGCGCACGTCTAACAAACGAGCCCCGCCTTCCTCGGCCACGCTCCATGCCAGCACCTGCGGCCCTTTCACGGCGAGAATCTCGCCGGTGCCATCGATCCGGATCTTCAGCGACTCCAGCTTCCCTTGCAGCACGCGGAAGCCGAGCCGCGAATAGCGCCGCGCGAGGCCCGCGCCGACGCGGGTCTCGGCAATCTCACTGCTGGAGAAGAAGAGCGCGCCATCGCCTTCCTTGCGGCCGCTCTTCCACGCCAGTCCGGCGCGGCCAGTAGCGGGAAGGAAGCCGGTCCAAGTTCCTTCACGACGCTCGGGAACCACCGCTTCATCGGGCTTGAACGAAACACCTTCATCAAGCCCTGCAAGACGTACCGGCACCACCGCGCCACCATGCAGCTTGAAATCGACGCCGCGCCAATCGCCTTGGCGACCGAGCGGAGCTTCGAACGAAAGGACGATTGGAAAGCTTCCCTCGCGCTCGCCGACCAGCTCGTGAACGTAGCTCTCGCCGGACTTCTTCAGCCGGATGAACCAGCCCTCGCCGGAGGTCGCTCCGCTGAGCGCGACTCCCTCTAGCAAGGTCATCGCCTCGCCGGCCTTCACGACACGCACCTCCCCTTTCAGCACGAACGAGACACTGGTGGCGTCAGCGGTCACCTGCCCGTCGAGTGTGGCATTCGTCAGCTCCACCGCCCGCGGGGCGGCTCCCTTGAGTTCGACCTTCACGTTCAGCCGCGCGGCGACACTCCCGCTGAAGCGCTGGATCTCGGCATCGCCTTGGAGCGACTGGAGGCCTTCCACCGCCAACACCCGCGGTGCGGTGGTGCCGTCGCCGGCAAGGCTGACTATCGAGGCAAAGCCGACCGCCGCACCCGGTCCGGGAAGCAGCAGATCGAGGGGCTGCTTGGTATCGCCATGCAGCGAAGTGATGGCGACGTCGAACTCCTTCGGCGTTTCCGCCTTCGGGTCGGCGGGCAGCTCCGGCTTGAGATCGAGGAAGCGCGTGCCATCGGCCTCGCGGCGGACCGTCCACGTCTTCAAGCCCATACCCGTCACGCCGGTGATTTCACCAACGCCAGTTAGACCAAGGCTGAGCACTTCCGGCCTGCCCTGGTGAACGCGCAGCTTGGCGGTGATGGTTCCCTCGACTTTGTCGATGCCGGCCTTGATCGCGGTGTCGGTCCGTGCGGAGAAGAATAGCGGCACCGGCTTCTCCCGATCCACGGGCACCAAAACGATCTTCTCCTCCTGGGCCGGAGCGAAGCCACCTAACAACGCTGCGATCACAAGCCACGTGGTCCCGGCTTTAGCCTTACGAAGCCAGCTCCAAAGCCCGCTTCCACCAGGGGCGGACTTTCCAGAACCATTCGGTCCGCTTGAAGGCGGGACTACATACGCGGTGTTCATAACATGAAGGGTGTGCAGGGAGAGAACGCCGCCGGTTTGCCGGCGACGGGTAAATCTTCTGTAAAAGGCTCGCGACGGGATGCCGCGGCCAAGGTCGGGTCATTTCAGCTTGCCGATCATCGCCTCCAGTTCGGCGACCGGTTTGCTGTTGGCATAGCGGGCCTTCACTTTCGCCATGACCGGGGCGAGCTGTTGGAAATCGACGGCATCGGCCATCGGGGCGGCGCGCAGCTTCTCCGCGGCGAACGCAGCCAATCCCGCGAGCTGAATGGATGGTGTCGCCTGATCGTAGGACGGGGCCTGCGCCTCATAGGGAATCGTCCACGTCCGCTCGACCATCTGGCCGCTGGCCGCATCCCGGAAGCGCACGCTAACCTCGCCGACTTCGCCTTCGCCCTGCGCCAGGGCCTCGATCTGATAGAGCGCGTTGCCCGCCTCCTCGGCCGCCATTTCCGCGGCATCGACCGCGTCATTGCGGAAGTCTTCCTTCTTCAAGCGGTGCTCCTCGAAGCCGATCAGCTTGTACTTCGCGACCCGCGCCGGATTGAAGCGGACCTGCACCTTCACGTTCTCCGCAGCAGGGCGAAACGCGCCGGCGAGCTGCCTGGCGAAGTTCGCGTCGGCATCCTCGGCGCGGTCCACGATGTAGTAGCGGCCGTTGCCATTGCGGGTCAGTCGTTCGAGCAGCTTGTCATTGAGCCCGTCGGTGCCGAAGCCCGCGGCGTCAAAGGCGATGCCGTTCTGGCGCATGTGCTCGACCTTCGCCTGGAGCGTCTCTGGCTTCGCGTCGCCGAGGTTCGCCGCGCCATCGGTGAAGAGCACGATGCGATTCTGCGCGGCCGGGTTGAACTGGCGCATGGCGAGTTCTTCACCGAGCTTGAGGCCTTCTTCGAGATTCGTGCCGCCTTCCGATGGCGTCTGCGCAAAGATCGCATTCAGTTCCTGCGCCCGGTTACCCGGCAGGCGATCCACCAGCAACCGCGGCTGGCGGGCGAAGCCAATCACGCTGACCGTGTCACCTTCCTTGAGCAGGCCGGAAAGCTGCTGGACCGCGTTGGCAAGACCCGCATTGCGGTCCTCGCGCTCCATCGACCCGGAGCTATCGAGTAGCAATGTTAGATTGAGCGGCGTCGATCCCCCGCGGCCTTGCGAACCGGTCTTCACGCCGATGCGCAGCAGGTTGCGCTGCGGCAGTGCGGGATGAGCCGATTGCTCAACAGCGCACACGACTGGCTCGCCAGTGGCCGGTGCCGGATCGCCGAAATCGAAGGCATTGTAAAACTCCTCCGGCCGGATGCTATCCGCCGCCGGCACCTCGCCGCGATCCAGCGCGGCCTTGGCCATCTTGAAGGAGGCATCGCTGACGTGCAGCGAGAAGGTCGAGAAAGGTTCGGCCGAGGTCACTGTTTCGGCGGCAAGAACCGGCTCAGGAGCCTTGTTCTGCTCCTGCTCCTTGCCGCCCTTGGCATCCGTCTCGATCTTGTCACGCAGATCATCGCGCACTTTCGCCAGCACCCGGAGTTCAACTTGGGTTTCGACGTCATTTGGATCGCGCTGCAGTCTTTCCTCTCCCTCGTGAATCGCCTTTTCCACCTTCGGAAGGAGTTCCGCTGGAGCGCCTGCGGACTTCGTAAGCGAGGAAAGATCGACTTCCGCCTCTCCACGCTTTTTCAGCTCCTTCGAAGCTTCTTGCTCCACCGGAAGGACCGAGGATTCCCAAGCCCTATCCACTTGCGCGAGCAATTCAGCACGAGTCTGGTCATAAGCTGCCCTATAGTAGTTGGCGCGAGCCCGAGCTACCGACTCCATCCCGCGGCGAGCGGCCTTGTTGTAGGGGTCGCTGCGCAAGATGTCCTCGTAGACCTTGTTTGCGTCGTCGAACTTCCCGAGATTGTAGTTGCCTTCAGCGATGTAGAGCTTGCGGCGGACTTCCTCGGTATTTTGGGCATTGTCATAGGCAAGCGCCGGGTTGGTGCGAATCGGATCCTCAAGATACGATTGGAGTCGCTTCCCGCCGTCATGGCTGGGATCGATGCTGAGGGCATCCTTCGCCAAAGCGCTCGCTTCGTCGTATTCGCCGACCTTGCGATACTGCTCGCCAAGCTCGACCGAGGCATCGGCCAACTGCTTCTTCACTTCCGCGCGGCGGTCTGCGACCATGGACGCATCTGGAAGAACGCTCTCCGACTGCTTGAGCTTGTCCAGCGCCAGCTTGAAGTCACCCTTGGCCTGGGCCTCGCGGGCTTCTTCCCGCAGCTTGTCCGAGGTCGCCACCGCATTCTGGCGGCGGATCATTTCCTTCTGAGCCAGACCCGTGTATCCATTCCCAT
>CBKZPU010000007.1:0-64917 GCA_966696705.1 uncultured Verrucomicrobiaceae bacterium
CCGGCGCGCTCCTTGGCCGCCGCCTCCTCCGCCTTGCGGGCGAGCTGCATCCGGACCAGTTCGGCGTGGGTGGTGAAATACGGCAGGCTGAGGCCCTTGAAGTCGGAGATCGCCTCGAAGGCCTTGCTTTCCATGAAAGCGAGCAGCCCCTCGTTGAGCTCCTTCACCAGGCCGTAGCCGAATTTCATCACGCCGGTGCAGACCTGCACCGTATCGGCCCCCAGCAGCAGGAATTGCGCTGCATCGGCCCCGGTCTCGACGCCGCCGAGCCCGGACAGCGTGCGCCCCGGGAAATCCTTCTTAATCAGCTGCGCGATCTCCATGACCATCCGCAGGGCAATCGGCCGGACCGCCTTCGACGAGTACCCGCCGGGAGTGGTATAGCCCTCCACGGTGGGCTCGGGGCGCAGTGTCTCGAGATTCACGCCCATGACGCAGCGGATCGTGTTGATCGCGGAAATGCCTTGGCACCCGGCGCGCAGGGCGGCGGCGCTCGGGTCCTCGATGTGGGTCACGTTCGGAGTCATTTTCGCCCACACCGGGAGTTTCGCGGCACCCATCACCCAGCCGCAAACTTCCTCGAGAATCTCGGGATTCTCGCCCATGGCCGCGCCCATCTTCCGCTCGGGCAGGCCGTGCGGGCAGGAGAAGTTCAGCTCGAAGGCATCGACGCCGGCGTCCTGGCAACGCTCGACGATTTCGCACCAGGCGTCCTTGTTGTATTCCTCCATGATCGAGGCGATCAGCACGCCCTCGGGGCACTCGTCCTTGGCCTCCTTGAATTCGTCCAACCAGGTCTCGAACTTCCGGTCGCTGATCAGCTCGATGTTTTCCCAGCCGATGACCTCCTTGCCATCGCCGGCCATCAGCTTGGCGTAACGCGGGCCGACATTGACGACCTTGGAGGCGTCGAGGCTGACCGTCTTGGCGATGACCGCGCCCCAGCCTTCCTTGAAGGCGCGCTTGATCACCTTGACGTTGGTTCCCGGAGGCCCGGAGGCCACGATGAAGGGGTTGGCGAGCTTCAGTCCATCGACGGTCGTTTCCAGAGAGGCCATGGTCACATATACCACCACGCTTGATGCGGGTCGAAAAGCTCGATTCATGCCCGCGCGGAAAATTCCTGATGGTTCCGGCGCGGAAAAACGGCTTTTTCGACTAGCGCGCCGTGGCGGGAAAATCCAAGTTCGCGCCGTGGCCGCACCTGCACCCGCGGCCGGCAGATTCATCTCCCGATCATGAACCTCACGCTGAAGGTCTGGCGCCAGAACGGCCCGAACGATAACGGCCGCATCGAAACCTACCCCGCCAACAACATCCCCGAGGAGGCGTCGTTCCTGGAGATGCTCGACATCGTGAACGAGAAGATCGTCATGGACGGAGGCGAGCCGATCCACTTCGACCACGACTGCCGCGAAGGGATCTGCGGGATGTGCTCGCTGACCATCAACGGCATTCCCCATGGCAAGGAGGGAGGCATCACGACCTGCCAGGTTCACATGCGAAAATTCCGCGACGGCGACACCATCTGGATCGAGCCGTTCCGCGCGAAGGCCTTCCCGATCATCCGCGACCTGATCGTGGACCGTGCCGCCCTTGACCGCATCATCGCGGCCGGTGGCTACATCGACATCCGCACCGGTTCGGCGGTGGACGCGAATACGATCCCGATCCCGAAGCCGGACGCGGACGCGGCCTTCGACGCCGCCGCCTGCATTGGCTGCGGCGCCTGCGTGGCGGCCTGCCCGAATGCCAGCGCCATGCTGTTCGTTTCCGCCAAGGTTTCCCACCTCGGCCACCTGCCGCAGGGCCAACCGGAGCGCGACAAGCGCGTGCTGGCGATGGTCCGGCAAATGGACGGAGAGGGCTTCGGCAACTGCACCAACCACTACGAGTGCGAGGCCGCCTGCCCGAAGGAAATCAGCGTCGATCACATCGCGCGGATGAACCGCGACTACGCCAAGGCGGTCTTGGCGGAGCAGTTCTGCTCGTGATGATCCTGCCCTTCGGCCTTGCGCTCACGCTGGCGTCCGGAATCGCTCCGGCGACGACCCGCTGGGCGCAGGACCAAGAGCGGCGGATTCTCAAGGAAGGCGTGCCGCTGGCCGCCGAAGGGCTGGCGTTTGCGGCGGAACTGAAGATCGAGGCCCCGGAGGAGGTCCGCGTACTTGAAGTGAGGCCGATTCCCCTGCCCTTCCCCCGGCCGCTGGTGCGCTTGGCCGCACGCTGGGGCCTGCCACTGTTCGAACCCGGCGGGATGGCGCTGGGGAAAGGGATCTACATCCTGGAAGGTCACTCGCGGGTCCTGCGGCACGAACTCGTGCATGTGGCCCAATACCAGCAGATGGGCGGGATCGGCCCGTTCATGCGGCGCTATCTGGTGGAATGCCTGACCCACGGCTACGAGGACGCGCCGCTGGAGGTGGAGGCGCGGGAGAAGGAATGAAGGAGAGCCTTTCTGGAGACGACAGGTTGCCTTCACCCCAAGCCGCTTGCATTTCTCACGCAGTTTCGACCATGTTGGTGGATGCTCGCACTCGATTCACCACGTTGGAGTGAGCTTGCCTGCCGCTCGGTCCAAGGAGTTGAGTTCGCCGAAATGCTTGCTGAACTCTACGAAGGAGCGCCCCCTGAAGGGGAGCCTCTCTGGGACATACTGGCGGAGTGCATGTGCGACGGAGAGATCCACGAGGTTGCTTTCGCGGCGGCCCCCCACTTCATCGCGCTTTCACGAAGCTGTAGTGAAGACTCGGCTATCGCCATGCTCAGTGTCGCTGCACATGCCGTCGCGGAAGGATTCGAGCAACCTGTCCCACCGCTCGATCTCCGCGACACCACGCTGCTCGACCAAATCAATCGCGACGGTGCCGGGATAGCCCGCGACTTGTTGGACACGATCGATCCGGACCACCCGTATCGCCTCGAACTTGAGGCATCCCTATCCGCCTTTTCCGGGAATTTTGACGAATTCCAAGCCATCATGAGCGAAGTTGAGTCGCGACAACTGGCGGAAATGCAGGCGATTCTTGAACGGCAGAACAGCCGTGATCGACCCGCCAACACAGTGCGGGTCGAGTTGAACATGGGCGACCCTCAATCATTTACGCTGAACGGCCCGCTCTGAACGGAGGCCATTGCGGTGGGAGGTTTAGCTATGCCGCTGAGTCCCACGACTCGTCATAGCCATTTTCGGCAATGCCTGCCAAGCCGGCTAGCTCGCTCCCTGCCAATGCCTTGCCACTTGGCAAGCGGTGTGCTTTTCTCCGCCCGTCGCGGGCATTTAACTTATCTTAGACACCTGAAAGCCTCCCCACCGGGTTTTCGTAGCTCTCATGATGTTCTTCCGGCCCTCCCTTGCCCTTCTGGTCCTGCTCACGGCAGGGGCCGCCGGACAAGCCGCGCCTGATCCGGGCGAGATCACCATGGCGAGTTGGCCGTCGCTGTCGCCGGACGGCAAGACGATCGCCTTCGAATGGCGCGACGACCTCTGGTCGGTCCCCGTCACCGGCGGCATGGCGGAGCGGCTGACCGCCCACCCGGCCCGCGATTCCTTCCCGGTCTATGCGCCGGACGGCAAGACGATCTACTTCTGCTCCACCCGCGCCGGTTTCCTGCAGCTCTTCTCGATGCCCTCGGGCGGCGGTCCGGCGACGCAGCACACCTTTCACTCTGAGGGTGCGAGCCTGGAGGACATCACGCCCGACGGCACGCGCGCGTTGGTCCGCGGCCTTCGGGATGAGCCCGGCTTCCGCCCCGAGCGGTTGATCGAGATCGACCTCCGCCGCGAGACCCCGGAATCCTACCTCTTCAACGAAAAGGGCCAGTCCGCCCGCTACTCGCCGGATGGCAAGCAGGTCCTCTTCTGCCGCGAAGGCGAGCAACTCTATCGCAAGGGCTACCATGGCCCGCGCGCGTCCTCGATCTGGCGCTACGACATCGCTTCGAAAGCCTTCACCGCGATGGTGAAGGAGGAGACCGAGGCCCGCTCGCCGCTGTGGTGGCCGGACGGCAAGGGCTTCTACTACGCCTCCGAGCGCGACGGCACCTTCAACCTGTGGAGCCGGGACCTCGCCACCGGCAAGGACGAGCAACTCACCACCTTCAAGGACGACGGCGTCATCCGGCCCAACATCTCCGACGATGGCTCGGTGATCCTGTTCCGCCGCGGCTTCCACCTGTGGACGCTCAAGCCAGGCGGCAAGCCGGAACAGCTCAAGATCCGCCAGCGCGAAGACCTGCCGGACACGACCAAGGAACTACGGAAGATCACCGGCACGGTCGATGCCGACTTCACCGCCAGCGGCCTTGAATACGTCTTCTGTGCCGAAGGCGAGCTGTGGACTTCCGATACCGTGCTGCGCGAGCCGAACCGCATCACCCACACCGATGGCCGCGAGCAGGACGCCGTCTTTTCGCCGGACGGCCACTGGATCTACTACCTCAAGGACGACGGCATCGACTGCAACGTCTGGCGCGTCCGTCGCAAGCACGAGAAGGAATTCTGGTGGCGGGCCGGCAGCTTCGAGCACGAGCAGGTGACTCAAGGCAACGAACCGAAGCGGCGGATGAAACTCAGCCCCGACGGCACGCGCCTCGCCTACGTCTCCGGCGGCGGTGACCTGTGGGTGGCGGATGCCGACGGCTCCTCGCCCGAACTGCTCTTCAAATGCTGGGACGCCCCCACCTTCGACTGGTCGCCGGACTCCGGCTGGCTGGTCTTTGCCGCGCAGGACCAGAACTTCAATCGCGACATCTACATCACTCCCGCTGACGGCTCGATCGACCCCTTCAACGTTTCGCGCCACCCGGACTTCGAAGGCTCGCCGAAATGGTCGCCCGACGGCCGCCGCATCGCCTTCACCGGTCGCCGGCTCAACAACGAGATGGGGCTTTTCTACGTCGATCTCAAGATCGAGGAAGCCGTGCGCTCCACCCGCGACCGCCGTGAACTCGACGCCGAGTCGGCGATGCGCGACGATCCGCTTTATCGCCTGGAAGAAGGCAATGACGACGAAGCCGACGAACCGGAGGAAAAGACCGCCACGGAATCGCTACCCAAGACCGTGGTTCCCGAGGAGACGCCCTTGCCGGAGAAGCCGAAGCGCAAGCGCATGCGTATCGACTTCGATGGGTTGAGCGACCGGATTGTCAGACTGAACACCCGCGGCATCGAGCCCGAGCGGCTGATGTGGTCGGGCGATTCGAAGACGATCTTCTTCCAGAGCAAGAACAGCACCACCGACAAGCTGTTCCGCATCGAGGCCCGCGATGGCGCCTCGATGGCGGACGAGGCCGACTTCCGCGGCCTGCCAATTCGTATCGAGAAGGACGGCACGCTCTACTGGATCGTCGATCGCACGCCGGCGGTATTGAAGAAGGGCAAGCTCACCCGTTACCCGATCGCCGCCCGCCTGGTCCGCGACCGCGTGGCACACCAGCGGCTGTGGTTCCGCTCGGTGTGGCGCACCTTGCGCGACCGCTTCTACGATCCCTCGATGAACGGGCGGGATTGGGAGAAGATGCTCGCCAAGTATGAGGAAGCCGCCGCCCACGCGCCGGATTCACCGACCTTCGACGGCATCGTCGGCATGATGCTCGGCGAGCTGAATGCCTCCCACCTCACCTTCATTTCCGCCGTCTGGCCGAAGCCATGGGAGAATGAGGGCGCCGAGTTCCTTTCCACCCGCCATCTCGGCATCCGCTTCCAACGCCATGGGGCCGGAGATCCTCTAACCGTCGCGTCCGTCATCAGCGGCAGCCCGGCCGCGCTGTGCAAGCCGCCGGTCCAACCGGGCGACACCATCGTGAAGATCAACGGCCGGGCCATCGATGGGTCGATGCCCATCCACCGCTTCATGAACGGCCGCCTCGACCGCGACATCGCGCTGGTCGTGCGAGACAAACAGGGCAAGGAGCACTCGCACGAACTCAACCCGACCAGCTACGAAAGCGCCCGCGAACTGGCGGAAGCGCAGGTCGTGTTAGACAACCGCAAGCGCGTCGAAGAGATCTCCCAAGGCCGGCTCGGCTACGTCCACATCGCGCGGATGTATTGGGATGAGTTCGAGCAATTCGAGCGCGAGATTTACGCCGCGGGCCACGGCAAGGAAGGCCTTGTCATCGACATTCGCGACAACGGCGGCGGCTTCATCACCGACCACCTTCTAACCGTCCTCTGCCAGCCGCGCCACGCCGTCACGATCCCGCGCGGCGGGGGCCCGGGCTATCCGCAGGACCGCAAGGTCTATGCCTCCTGGCACAAGCCGCTGGTGGTCGTCTGCAACCAGAACTCCTTCTCCAACGCCGAGATCTTCGCCCACGCGATCAAGACCCTGAAGCGCGGACCGCTGGTCGGCGTGACCACGGCCGGTGGCGTGATTTCCGCCTCGCGGGACAAGATCCTCGACGCGGGCACCTTGCGGATTCCTTTCCGCGGATGGTTTGCTCCGGAAACCGGCGCGGACATGGAAATGAACGGGGCCGTGCCCGATCACATCGTCTGGCCGGAGCCGGGCCAATTGATCGCCGGCGAGGATCCCCAACTCCAGAAAGCCGTCGAAGTCCTGCTCAAGGACGTCGATGCCGCCGAAAAAAACGACTTCAAGCCGCACTACCGCAGTGGCTACGCGCCGGCCGAAGGCGAGCCGGTGAAGTGAACTCGTAGCGGAGATCACGGGCGTGATTCCTTCTTGCCGGCCACTCCCGTCTTCCGTTGGTTTCTTTGGCACGGCAAGTCATGTCGATCGCCGAAAGCCACACCAAACGCCCCTTCCAGATCACCCGCTCCCCGTTGGTCTTCTGGCTCGGTTTATTTGGTCTGATATTCATCCTGTGGTCATGGGTGGACTCCATGACTCGGATAGCCGGCATTGGAAGACTGCTCGAAATTAGGGAACTTCACCCGCCGAAGCGTTCCAGCCCGCCTTATACGCTCTACACGGCGTTCTACGGTCATGCAGGGGGGTGCCTGAAGGCCAGCATTCCCATCGGCAGTTCCACAGCCGCTCTCCGCGTCGAGGCCATAAAACTTGAGACTTGGACCTCACACCACGTTCCCGACGCGGAGTGGTTCCCGGTGCCCGCGATCCAAAGGGAAAAACCGCGGCAATTCACCTCAGGGGCGAGCTACGTCGGCACCACCTTTCTTTTTCCCCATTGGAACTTGCTCGTCATCTACCTCTCGATCTGGGCGGGAGTGATGGATTGGAGTAGCAGGCGGGCGCGGCGAGCGGCTCTCAAGTGGCAACAAATCGCTCCTTAACCGGGCTAACACCAAGGCACGGAATCCGCTTCCGCCAGCCCATGCCCGCGCTACCCTCCGGCGTCATGACCGACCGCCGCCGATTCCTTGTCCTCTCCGCCTCGGCCCTTGCCGTGGCCGCTTGCTCCGAGAAGTCCGAATCGGGCGGTGGTGGCGCGGAACTCCGCATCGGCATGGATCTTACCTATCCGCCCTTCGAGATGCAGGACAAGGCGGGCAATCCCGACGGGGTCGGCGTGAAGATCGCGGAGGCGTTGGCCGCGAAACTCGGCCGTCCGCTCAAGATCGTGCCGATGCAGTTCTCCGGACTGATTCCCGCGCTGCAGACGGGAAACATCGATCTCATTCTGTCTTCGATGACCGCCACCGACGAACGGCGCAAGTCGATCGATTTCTCCGATCCCTACGCTTTCACCGGTCTGGCGATCCTGGTGCAGAAAAACTCCGACATCCAGTCGATCGACGACCTGAAGAAGCCCGGCCGTTCGTTGACCGCGAAAGCCGCCACCACCGGCCAGATCTGGATCACCGATCACCTGCCCTCGGCCAAGCTGGTTGTCTTCGAGGACGAGGCGTCGTGCGTGCAGGAAGTCGCCCAAGGCCGGGCGGACGCCTTCATCTACGACCAGCTCAGCATTTTCCGCTACAACAAGGAGAACCCGGACACCACGCGCGGCTTGCTCAAGCCCTTCGTCGAGGAGTCGTGGGCACTCGGCATCGCCAAGGGCAATGACGCGCTCCGCGAGCAGGTGAATGAGTTCATCAAGGGCTTCCGCGCCGACGGCGGCTTTGAAAAACTAGGCGCGCAGTACTTGCAGGACGAAAAGAAGTTCCTCGAAAGCCAGGGCATCCCGTTCATCATCCGCTGACGATTCGTGACTCGCCGCCAGCAGATCGCCAATGTCCTCGTCGCCGTCGCCATGGCGGCGGGTTTCGCGTGGTTGTGCGTGACGATCTTCAACCGGCTCGGGAAGCAGCCCGATTGGGCCAAGGCTTGGGAATACCGTGAGTCGCTGTGGCGCGGCTGGAAGCTCACGCTCTGGCTTTCGCTGGGGTCGCTGTTAGGAAGCATCGTCTTTGGGATGTTGTTCCTGTTAGGCCAGCGCTCTCCCCTGCCCGTCATCCGCAAGACGTGCCGCGGCTTCCTCGAGTTCGTCCGCGACACGCCGCTGCTGGTCCACCTGCTGTTCGGCTACTTCGTGATCTTCGCGCCGCTGCTTTCCCGGCCGCTGGCGGCGCAGGGGTTCGAGGACAAGGTCATCATCGGAGGCTTGTTACTGTCGCTGTTCGGTGGCGCCTATCTCGGCGAGATCCTGCGCGGCGGTGTCGAAAGCATTCCAAGGACGCAGTGGGACTCGGCCCGCGCGGTCGGCTTCAGTCCGGTGCAGGTCTATCGCTACGTGATCTTTCCGCAGGCGCTGCGCCGCGTGCTGCCGGCCGTCGCAGGGCTCTTCGTTTCGCTGATCAAGGACTCGTCGCTGCTCAGCGTGATCGGCGTCTCCGAATACTTCTACAATACCAAGAACTTCATCTCCCGTTCCTATGCCGGGCTCGAGGGCTACGTGCCGCTCGCGATCGGCTACCTCATCCTCACCCTGCCGATCGCGTGGCTGTCGCACTGGCTGGAGAAACGCTTCCGCGATGAAACTTGAAGTCGATCGCTTGACCAAACGCTACGGCGCGACTACCGCGCTCGATGGCTTGTCGCTGCACCTCGGCACGGCGCGGGTGCTGGTGCTGATCGGTCCCTCGGGCGGCGGAAAGAGCACGCTGCTCCGGCTGTTAGGCGGACTCGAAACCGCCGACTCCGGCACGGTCCAGGTCAACGACCACCGCCTCGTCGCCAACGCCGCCGCTCTCCAAAACTACCGCCGGCAAAACGGCTTCCTGTTCCAACAGTTCAATCTGTTCCCTCACCTCAGCGCGCGGCGGAACATCACGCTGCCGCTCGAGAAGGTCCATGGACACCCTCCTGACAAGGCCCGCGAGTTGGCGGAGCAGGCGCTCGGCCGATTCGGCCTGTTAGAGCACGCGGACAAACTGCCCGCACAGCTTTCCGGCGGCCAACAGCAGCGGGTCGGCATCGCGCGGGCGGTGGCCTTTTCGCCAGAAGTGCTGTTCCTCGACGAGCCGACGTCGGCGCTCGATCCCGAGATGACGGCGGAGGTGCTGGAGCTGATCCAAGAACTCGCCGAGGCCGGACAGGACATCATCCTCAGCACCCACGAGATGGGCTTCGCCCGTGCCGTGGCTGATCAGGTCGCCTTCGTCGCCGCCGGCCGGATCGAGGAATGCCGTCCGCCCGCCCAGTTGTTTGACGCGCCCGGGTCGGCGCTCTGCCAGCGCTTCCTGTCAAAGGTCATGCGCTACTGATCCACTGTTCAAATGCGCAATTTCTTCCTTGCCAGAAGGAATGTTCTCCCGAACAGTTCCCGTGAAATCATGAACACGGAAACCACGCTCGACCCCCAACGACTTCCCCAGCTTCCGATTTACAAGCCCAACAGCCGCGGCACCGGCGGGGTCATCCGCTTCGGCCTCAATCCGGCCAAGTCTGCCTTGTTCGTCGATGCCGCCCCGCAGACCGGCGAAAAGCAGTTCGATTGGGAACGGAAGCTGACCATGAAGTGGAGCCTCACCGACATCGGCGCGGCGCTGTCCGTGCTACAAGGCCGGCAGACCGAGGCGAAGCTCTTCCACCAGTCGGAGAAGTCGAACAGCGCCTTCGAGATCGTGGCGCGCAATGATCCCGGCCGCGCCCCTTATCTGCTCAGTCTTTCCAGGCAGGATGCCGCGGACAAGTCGGTGCGGAAGGTCGCCATCCCGGTCACGCATGCGGAAGCCGCGACCCTCGAAGCCGCCCTGCGTGCTGCCATCGGCCGGCTGCTTGGTTGGTGAAGTCCGGCTGACCCAAGGCCTCCCACAAACGTGGGAACTCGTTCATCCCCATTGAGTGGGAGAGATCAGCATCTCGGTTGAAAGGGTTCGATCCAAGGATACACCGGCCAGTGATCCTTGAATCAGGAAGCCGTCCCGCCGCCCTGCGGTGACGGCTTCAAAAACCCAACAACCCATGAAAACCCAAACGAACCCGCTCGTTGCGGTGGTCCTCTCCATCGGTCTGCTTTGGCCATCCGTCCACGCCGCCGTGGCTCCCTACTCCGGTGCCGACGCCAACACCGTCTTTCTCTTCCATCTGGACGAAACCGACGGTTCCACCGCCAACAACGCCGCCGCCGGTGCCGCGGCATCCGCCTTCGACGGGCTGACCGTGGATGGCAACCCGCTGACCACCGGTGCCGCCATCAACGTCACCACGCTGTGGGGTGCCACCGCCTTTCCCGGCTTCGGCACCGCAGCCAATCTGTCCGGTGGCGACGACCTCGGGATCCCGGTCGATGTCACAGGACCGTCGGCGGTGCCCGACGGCACCTTCGTCGCCTCCGGCAGCACGAACGCGGACAACATCACGCTTTCCAGCATCATGGGCACGGACAGCGCCTTCACCGTCGAGGCGCTGGTGAACATCCCCAACCTGACGACGACCAGCCGCTCGATCGTCCAAACCGACAACAGCAACGCCAACGAGACCCGCGGCTTTCAGTTCCGCATCAACAGCGGCAACATCGAGCTGAACTCGATCGGCACCTTCAGTAACAACGGCACGGGTTCGACCACCTTCGCGATCCCGACCACCGGCGACAACGCCTTTGTCGCCAACGAATGGTTCCACGTCGCGCTCGTTTACACGAATGCCGGCGGCACCGAGACGTCCACCGTTTACTGGACCCGCGTGAATGCAGCCGCAGAGCAGGCCAGCGTGCTGGGCACCACCACCAATGAAGGCGTGGACCCGGCTTGGGTGTCGCCGCTGGTGATCGGCAACGAAGGCCGCAACCTCGGTAGCGGCGTGAACATGCGCGAGGGTCTGCGCGGGCTGATCGACGAGGTCCGCATCAGCAACGTGGCACGCACCGCCAGCGAGTTCATCTTCTCGGGGAACACGGACACTGATGGCGACGAGCTGCTCGACTCCTGGGAACTCATCCATTTCCGCGAAAGCGAGTCCGAAACGGTCGCCGAAGTTCTTGCCAAGCAGGGCAAGACCGGCAATCCGGACGCGGACTCCGCCGACAATTTCACCGAACAGAACGCCGGCTCGAATCCCAATGACCCGCTGTCCGTTCCCGGCGACATCGATGGCGACGGACTCAGCGACACCTGGGAAGAAGCCCACTTCGGCGTGATCACCGCCCAGGACGGCTTCGGCGACCAAGACGGCGACTTTGCCACCAACGAGGACGAGGAAACCGCTGGCACAGATCCTTCCGGCACCGATGGCTTCAACAGCTTCCCCGACACCGATGGCGGCACCGGCGACGGGCTCAGCGACGCATGGGAGCTCTTCCGCTTCGGCGATCTCGATGAAATCGCCAGCGGCGATCCCGACGGCGACCTTTACACCAATGCTGAGGAGTATCAGCTCGGCACCGATCCCGATGACCAACTCTCCGCACCGGACAGCGATGCCGACGGCCTGAGCGACGGCTGGGAAACGCTGTATTTCCACGTCAACGGAGATTCCCGCACGGTGACGCTCGCCAAGCAAACCGGCGACGGCGATGCGGATGGCGACGGCTACACCAACGAGCAGGAAGAAAGTGCTCTCACCAATCCGAACACCGCCCAAAAGTCGAGCGACACCGATGCTGACGGCTTGATCGACTCGTGGGAAACGCACTACTTCGGCAACCTCGATCCCGTCCCCGGCGATCTCACGGGCGACGGCGACGCTTTCACGAATCTCCAGGAGCAAAACGCCGGCTCGGATCCGGCGATCACCGCTTCGGTGCCGACGGACATCGATGGCGACGGCACTCCCGACCCCGCGGAGTCGTTCCAACCCTACACCGCGGATTCGAACACGCTGCATCTCTGGCATCTCGATGAAGTGGACCAGCCGGCGACCGATGCCGGCAGCGGCTCGCTTTCCCTAACAGCCCTCAACGCCAACGGCCGGATGTGGGCACCGTCGCTCGCCGGTTTTGGCACCGGTTTCAATCCCTCCGAAGGCCGCGGCACTCCCACCGGTGGTGTGCTCTCCGCGAAGTCCCTCGCCAACGGCACCGGCGATGACACGACGATGACGTATGCCGGAGCCAACGGAGCCTTCACTTTCGAGGGCATCGTGCGCATCGACTTCGATCCCACGCTCGCACCGGTCGCGGTGAATCCGATGCAGATCGTGACCGGCGAGTCCGACGCTGGCGCCACCCGCGTGTGGCAATTCCGCCTCGTCCCGATCGGCGGCCCGGGCAACACGGCAGGCACGACTCCCCTGCTCGAATTCATCAACCTGCACGGCGAGACCGCGGTCCAGTCGCTCTCCGTCGCCCTGCCGACGAGCGGCGATCCGGACGCGATCCTGCAAGGAAACTGGTACCACGTGGCCGTCGCCTACAACGGCAGCGAAGCCACCGCCGACAACCTCAAGCTCTACTGGACCTTCCTCGATCCCTCGCGAAGCCAGGCCAACGAGATCTTCTCCGGCCAGATGACCAACGACCTGATCGCCGCCGCCCCGGATTTCACGATCGGCAATGAGGGCCGCGACACCGGCGGCAGCTCGGACGGTTTCCTGGGCGTGGTGGATGAAATCCGCATCAGCGATATCGCCCGAAGCCCCGCCCAGTTCCTCTTCACCTCGGGAGACGACGATGCCGATGACGACAACTTGCCGGATAGCTGGGAAACCACCTACTTCGGCAGCCTTGGCGAGACCGCCACCGGCGACTTCGAGCACGATGGTACCGACAACCTCACCGAGTATCGCCTGGGACTGATTCCAAACAACGGTGGCTCGCGCTTTGCCGCCAATTGGACCAGCAGCGGGGCGATTCAGTGGCCGAGTGTTACGGGCGTCACCTTCAAGATCGAACGCAGCACCAACTTGAGCGGCTGGAGCACGCTGGAAGCAGCCTTCCCTGGCACGGCGGGCACCGCAAGCTACTCCGATCCAGCCCCGCCAGCCGGCAAGGCCTTTTACAGGGTCACGCTGAATCCCTGATCGCCCCCGTCCAGCGGGCACATCGACAGGCCGGAAGCCGACCACGGTTTCCGGCTCTTCCTTGTTTTCCCCCCGCGTTCCCTATTTCAAGCGTGCGGAGCTCCGGCTTCTCCAGGATAGAAGTCGCCATGGAAATTCATCGAGCTGGATCCCGTCCCTTCAACCAAGGCCCTGAAGATTGGTTCACCGGAGCTGTGCGCATCGACCCGGTGATCCAGACGGGTGCACCGGCCCGGGTCGCCGCGGCCACGGTTACGTTCGAGCCAGGGGCCCGCACCGCGTGGCACACCCACCCGCTCGGCCAGACCTTGATCGTCACCGCCGGTTGCGGCCGGGTGCAGCGCGAGGCCGGCCCTATCGAAGAGATCCGGCCCGGCGATGTCGTCTGGCTTCCGCCGGGCGAGAAGCATTGGCACGGTGCCGCGCCTGCTACTGCGATGACCCATATCGCCATTCAGGAGCAACTCGATGGCAGGGCGGTCGATTGGCTGGAGAAGGTCAGCGACGAACAGTATCTCGGGGAATCGCCTGGATTGTAATAAAGGGGGCACTCCGCGGGCGATGCACCTTGAGTCAAAGCCACCCTGGTGCTTCCCCGCGACAAGGTGTGCTGGCCTCGGACGACGGCAGGGCTTCATGCAGTCCGGGTCTCCGACCACCTCGGCGGACCGCCGTCTCGCCACGCGTGTGGGATCACCGACGGATCCTGTCACGACGACACGCCCGCCGGTTCCGGAGCGTGCTCCCTGCGGACGAAGAGCAAGCCGAGGAAGTTCAGAATCTGGGAAGCGATGAGGCAGAAGAAGCCTGGGCCCGGTTCCCTCGCGCCGGACGGCGTGCCGAGGTAGTCTCCCACCAAGACGCCGCTCAGGCCGACCAAGGCGGCACCGGAGACGATGGCGGCCAACCACCAGGCCAGCCTTGATGCGCGAAACAGCGGAATGGCGAAGGGCGCGACCACGATCAGGAGGAAGCTCGTGAGGAAGGCCGAGGTTGCGATCAGATCCCCGATGTCACTGAAGTCGAGGTCTGTCACAAACTGCCAGATCTCCGGCCAAATCTGCCATCCATGAACCACCTCATCATAGGGCCGGCGATCGGCGAAGACCATCAAATGAAAGGCGATGAGCGAGATCAGCGCTGTCAAAAGGACCGCCAAGGCGACCAAGTTCATCCGGCGGGCGCGGGAAATGGGCATGCCGGAGCCTAATGAGTGCCGGCATGCTGTCGACACGACGTGGACAGGAGATGTGTCCGCGCTCCTTAGTCGAGCAGCCAGAGGATCGGCTGTGGCCAGACGCCGAGCACGAGCACGGCGAGCGTTAGCGCGACCACGCAGGTCCGGGTGAGCTGCGGCAGCACGAGCGGCTTTGCGTCGCTGGCCGGAGTCTCCCACCAAATGGCGCGGATGATCTTGAAGTAGTAGTAGAAGCCGGCCGCCGCACCGATGAAGGCGAGGCCGACGCCCCACCAGAGCTTGGCTTCGACGGCGAGCGAGAAGACGAAGAACTTGCCGATGAAACCAGCGGTCAACGGCACGCCGGCGAGGGCGGCCATGATGACGGTCATGCCGATGGCCAGCGTCGGGTTGCGCTTGCCGAGGCCGTTGAAGGCGTCGATCTGCTCGGAGTCGCTCTGGATGCGGACCTGCGCCAGCACGAAGAAGGCGGCGAGGGTCATGAGCAAGTAGGTGGCGAGGTAGAACGAAACGGTCTGGGTCGAGCTGAGGCCGGTGACGGTGGGAGCTTTCCAAGCGGCGAGCGCGAGAACGAGGAAGCCCGCGTGGGCGATCGAGGAGTAAGCGAGCAGGCGCTTGAAGTTGGTCTGCGAGATTGCGGCGAGGTTGCCGAAAAGCAGCGTGGCGCCAGCCATGATGGCGAGCATCAGGGTGACCTGAGCGGCGACCGGCGAGGTCGGCTGGAGCAGCGGCTCAAGGAAACGGATCAGCAGGATGAAACCCGCGGCCTTCGAACCGACGGACAAGAAGGCGGTCGTGGGAGTCGGCGCGCCTTGATAGACATCGGGGATCCAGGCTTGCATCGGCACGGCGCCGATCTTGAAGCCGAGGGCGATCAGGATGAGGGCGATGCCGAAGAGCAGAGGCGTGGTATTGGAAAGCGTGCCGATCTTCGTCCCGATCTCGACGAGGCTCATCGTGCCGGTCGCGCCGTAGATCCACGCGATGCCGTAAACGAGGAAGCCCGTGCTGAGCGCGCCGAGGATGAGATATTTCACGCCGGCTTCGAGCGAGCCGACATTGCGGCGCAGGAAGGCAACGAGGATGTAGAAGGTGATGGTGACCAGCTCGAGCGCGACGAAGGCGCCGGCGAGGTCCTTGGCCGAGGCCATCCACATCATGCCGGCGCAGGCGAAGACGGGCAGCGCGTAGTACTCACCGGTGCCGGCTTCGGAGCCGGGGTGATCGGTGAAGCGGGAAAGGATGGAGCGGAAATCGATCGACATCAGCACCACGAGGATGGTGGTGACCAGCGCGAAGCCCTTGTAGAAACGCGCGAGGTCGTCGAAGGCGTAGAAGTTCCAGAGCGGCCACTTGGCCCAATTCGCTTCCGGTTTTGCCTCCGGTCCGTAAGCGAAGAACGATAGGATCAGGATAAATGCGAGCCCGGCGGCGGCAGTGAAGCCGACGAGCTTCTTCGAGTTGCTGGGACCGAAGGCTTCGACCATCAGCAATAGCAGGCCGAGGAAAACGGTCAGGGCTTCGAGGTAGTAGGCGGGCATGGGAGCACAAACGGCTGTTGAAGACTTTGGGAAACGCGGACAACAATTAGTTCCGAGGAAGTACTATTAACGGGTGGAACTTCGGCCGTTGGTATTCAGCCTTCTGATGAGTCCACCCAGTCCAATCGGGAACGCCCTTCTTTGAAAGGATGTCGTGGATCACTTCGCATTGGTTCACCGGGTCAGTTTCGACCACGAATGCGCCGGAGCGGGTTCTCAATTGGATCTGGCGATTGCGAACGAACGCGCTGACTTTGGTCCCTGTAATATCGCTGATCGGTATCGAAGCACGACGAGAGGACTCCGGTTGATTCTTGTGGGTCGGCGTGAAGATGATCCGATCCGCAGTCACAACGAGAATCCCCGGACCGTAGGATGGAAAACCTGTGGAGCCACTCGACGACAGGATTACACAACGGCAGGCAATCTCAGCCTCGGACGCGGGCCTTCCAGATGCCATGGCAATCAATGCATGATCGGCTTGCAGATCAAGTGAAGAGGCGCAGCTCGCGAACAAGATTGCTACTAGCACCGAAACGGCAAGGAATCTGACGGTTCTGCAAAGCACTGCGATTACTTAAGCAAGCTCAAAAGCAGGTTCGGATAGAGGCCCACGGCCAGCAGCGCGACCGCGAGGATCAGTGCTGGAATGCGGTCGGCGAAGGTGAGGTCAGCGGCACCGTCGGTGGCACGGACGCTTTCACCCTGGAAGATCCGGCGGTAGGCGCGGAGCATGTAGATGGCACTAATCACCACGCCCCAGATCGCGAGGATGCAGGTGATCTGCACCGGGCCAAGGCCAGCGGCGGGGTTGTAATTCTTGAAGGAGGAAAGGAAGACCATCACTTCGCCCACGAAGTTGGCGAGTCCGGGCAGGCCGATCGAGGCCATGCCGACCATACCGAACAGGAAGGCGAGACCCGGAGCGGATTTGGCGAGGCCGCCGAGATCGGAAAGCTCGAGCGTGCCGGTGTTGCGCTCGATGCGATCGGCGAGGCCGAAGAGCATGGCGATCGAGACGCCGTGCGCGAACATCAGCAGCACCGCGGCGGGCTGGGCGAGGTCGTTGACCTGACCATTCGCCTTTGCAGCGGCAAGCGCGGCAATGGCGAGGAAGATGTAGCCCATGTGCATCACAGACGAGTTGCCGAGCATGCCATCGAGGCGCTTCTGGCTGACGGTCACGAAGCCGACCCAGAGGATGTTGCCGAGCAGCAGCACGCAGAGCGGGACGAGCCAGGCGTTGAGGCCTTCGGGAACCAGCGGAATGGCGAGACGGAGCAGGCCGTAGAGGCCGAACTTCTTCAGCACGCCGGCGTGGAGCATCGCGGTCGGTGCCGGGGCGCTGGCGTAGGCCGGAGCGGCCCACGAATGGAACGGGAACAGCGAGACCAGCACGCCGAAGCCAACGATCAACAGCGCAGCGATGCTCTTCTGCGAGGCGGCGTCGATCTTGAGCGAGCCTTCGGTCGCGGCCTTCAGCATCGTCGGGATGTCGTAGGTGCCGGCAAGGTTGGCGAGCCAGACGAGACCGGCGAGCAGGATTATCGAGCCGAGGCCGAGGTAGATGGTGATCTTCCATGCCGCTTCCTTGCGGTCGCCGCGGCCGAGGATGCCGATCATGAGGAAGGTCGGGATCAACGCGAGTTCGTGGAAGGCGTAGAAGAAGAACAGGTCGGTGGCGGCGAAGGCGCCGATGGCACCGGCGGAGATCAGCAGCGAGGAGCCGTAGTAGAGCGTCTCGCGGCCTTCGGGGGCCTTGCCCGAAAGCAGAGCAGCCAAGGTGACGATCACCGACAGCAGCACCATGATCACGCTCATGCCGTCGTAGAAGCCCAGTGCCAAATGGAGTGCGGGCTTCTCAAGGACGGGCAACGACACCGACCAAAGATCTTCTTTCCAGGAGGTCGCAGCCCACAAGCCGAGCACGAGATTGGCCACGCCGGCGGCGACGGCGGCCTTGCGCGCGGGCGCACCGGCGAGCATCGCGACGAAAGCCAGCAGCGGGAGAAGGACAAGAACAAGGAGCATGGCTCAGAACGCGGTGAAGTAGATGACGAGGATGACACCGATGCCGAAGGCGAAGGCGTAGCCTTGGAGGTTGCCCGACTGGACCCGGCGGAACAGGCCGCCAAAGCCCTCGGCGAGGCGGCTGAAGCCACCGACGATCAGGCCATTGATGAGGAACTCATCGAAGAAGTGGACGATGGCCGCGAAGGCGTCCTGGAAATAGCGAACGACGATGTTGTCGTAGAAACGGTCGAAATAGAGACGCTCGCGGAACGCTGGAATCGAGACGGGGTCCTTGTCCTTGCCGTTGTAGAGGACAAAGCCGGCGATCACCCCCAGGATCACGGCGGTGACGGAAGCCAGAGGGACGATACCGCTGAAGTGGAAGAGGTGCTCGGGCTTCTCGTAAGCCGGAGAGAACTTGTCGGCAATGAAGGGATAGCCGGCGATGAGACCGAGCACGGCGAGGATGGCCAGCGGACCGAACATGATCGGACCGACCTCGTGGGCGTGGCTTGATTCCTCCGTGCGAGGCTTTCCAAGGAAGGCCACCACGAACATCCGGGTCATGTAGAAAGGCGTCAGCAACGCCACCACCGCGGCCACCCAGAATAGCCAAGAAAGGCGCTCGTGGTGATGGGCGGCCTCAAGGATTTGTTCCTTGGAGAAGAAACCGGCGGTGCCGGGCACGGCAATAAGCGCCACGAAACCAGCGAGAAAAGTCAAACCGGTGATCGGCATCTTTTTCAACAGCCCCCCCATGTTCCAGATGTCTTGTTCGTGGTGGCAGGCGTAAATGACCGCGCCGGAACCAAGGAACAAAAGGGCCTTGAACCAAGCGTGGGTGAACAGGTGGAACATGCCGGCTTCACCCTTGAGAAGCCCGACCGCCATGATCATGTAGCCGAGCTGCGATAGCGTCGAGTAGGCGAGGATCCGCTTGATGTCGTTCTGCTGCGTCGCCATCAGCGCGGCGCACAATGCGGTAACACCGCCGACGATCGCAATCGTGTCGCCAGCGAAGTTGTTGAATGCCTCCACTCCGATCGAGGACTGCACGCGGAACAGCATGTAAACGCCGGCCGCCACCATGGTCGCGGCGTGGATCAGGGCGGACACCGGGGTCGGGCCTTCCATCGCGTCAGGCAGCCAGACGTGCAGCGGCATCTGGGCGGATTTGCCGACGGCACCGCAGAAGACGCAGAGCAACGCGGCACCGAGCACGCCGGTCGAAATGCCAACCGGGATCTCCATCTCCGAGAAGGTCAGCGTGCCGGTGATCTTCCACAGCATCAGGATGCCGATCATGAACCCGAAGTCGCCGATTCGGTTCGTGATGAACGCCTTCTTCGCGGCATCGGCGGCAGAGTCCTTCTGATACCAGTGACCGATCAGCAGGTAGGAGCTAAGGCCGACCAGCTCCCAGAAGATGAAGGTCATGATGAAATTCGACGCCAGCACGATGCCGGTCATCGAAAACATGAAGAGCGAGAGGCCGGTGAAGTAGCGGGCCTTGGCACTGTCGTCGGCCATATAGCCGAGCGAGAACACGTGGACCAGCAGACCGACACCGGTCACCACGACCATCATGCCGGTGGACAGCTTGTCGAGGGTGATGCCGATCTGGAGACTGAACTCGCCTACACTCAACCAGTCGATGGGCTTCGGAGCTTCGGTTTTGCCGAGAAGCATCAGCGAAATCCCAAACGTCACCGCGACGGAAATCACGGACACCATCGACGCGATGAAGGCGTTCCGCTTGAAGTAAAGCTGGTTCGCCGCGGCGGCGATCAGCGGAAGGAAAAGGAGGATCCAGGGTAAGTTGGACATCGGAAAAAGGAGGATCGATGGACGCGCGGTTCGGATTAGCCGCGCATGCTCGTGAGATCGTCGGTGCTAATCGTCTGCCGGGCGCGATAGAGCGCAACGATGATGGCGAGGCCGACGGCCACTTCGGCGGCTGCGACGGTGATCACGAAGAACACCAGCATTTGGCCGTTGTAGTCCGGGAGGCCGTTGGTGCCGTGAAAGCGCGAGAAGGCCACCAAAGTTAGATTCGCAGCGCTTAACATTAGCTCCAGGCACATGAACACCACGATGATGTTCCGCCGCAACACCACGCCGGTAAGGCCGATGGCGAACAGCAGTCCGGAGACGAGCAAGTAATCGTGAAGGCTGGCCATGGCTCAGGTGGTCTGGCGTTTGGAAAGGACGACGACGCCGATGGTGGCGACGAGCAGCAGCACGCCGACGATCTGCAGCGGCAGGTTGTAGCCCTTGAAGAGGACGTCACCGATCAGGTTGACGTCGGGCAAGTGGCCGGCGGCGAGTTTGGTCGAGATGCCGGGGCTGCTTTCCGAGAAGTGCGCCGAGGCCGCAGCGAGATCAAGTGGCTTGGATTCAACGTTGGGCGATTTCGAAAGGATGCCGACGAGCTGAATCGTGAAGGCGAGCACGATGCCCAAGCCACCGAGCAGCGGAGCCAATTTTGGAGCGCGCTTTTCCTCGATCTTCAGGTCGAGGAGCATGATGATGAAGATGAACAGCACCATGATCGCGCCCGCATAGACTAGGATCTGGATGATTCCGACGAAGAACGCATTAAGGCCGATGAACAGACCGGCGAGGCCGACGAACGAGGCCACCATTGAAAGCGCGGACGCGACGGGGTTCTTCAAAGAGACCACCGCAACGCCACCGACGAGCATCACGACGGCAAAGAACCAGAAGAGATAAAGGGGCATCAAGGTGTGCTGGTAAAAAGATCAATCATCGTTCTTCAGGCAGTAGATCCAACCGCCCACGCCGAAGACGAGCAAGGTGGCGCAAATCACGTAGGTGACCGGGCCATAAAAATTGGTCCCCGCCGCGACCGCCCATTGGGAATTGAGCAGACCGTAAACGCCCGCAATGATGACAAATGCTGAGGAGAGGGATCTCATTGGAACAGGGGGTCGTGGTTTATTTGAGTTCATTCCACTTGTTCACGAGACCGACGCGCTTGCCGCCAATCTCATAGAGTTTCTTCTTGTCGTGCACCATGTCGGCGCGCTTGAGGCCGGTGATCGCATAGTCCTTGCGGAGGAAAATCGCCTGTTCGGGGCAGACTTCCTCGCACATGCCGCAGTAGATGCAGCGGATCATGTCGATATCGAATTCCAGCGGGCGTTTCTCAACCTTCGCCCACGGATCGTCGGACGGAATCTCGCTCGGGGTGATCTTGATCGCCTTCGGCGGGCAGATGAACTCGCAGAGCTGGCAGGAAACGCAACGCTCGCGGCCCTGTTCATCGGTCACCAGCGCGGGCGCGCCGCGGTAGTGCTCGGGCAGATGCTCGTCCCACTTCTGCTCGGGATACTGCATCGTCACGCCGAGGCCGGACGATTCCAGGTCCTTCGCGCCGCGGGACTTGCCGCGCAGCGAGTCGATGGCGTGCTTCATCGTGATGAAAAAGCCCTTCACCAGCGCGGCGAGGTACATTTTCTCGCCGGTGCTCAGCTTCGGACGTGTGACTTTGACGACGGCCATGGATGGGGAAATTAGATGGAAACCGGGACGGACTTCTTCTCGGACACCTTGAGGCACCAGATCAGCGCACCGGTGACGATGGCGAGGATGACCAGGCCACCGATCGTGGCGGCGGCCCCGAACTGCGGCGCGGCGATGACCAGGGCGGCGAGGAAGACGTTGATGAGCGCGGCTTCGAAGAAGATCACCCAGCCGAGGCGCATGAGCTGGTCGTAGCGGAAACGCGGCACCGTCCAGCGGACGAGGATGAAGAACAGGATGAAGGCCACCACCTTGGCCATGAAGACGGCCATGTTGATGAAGCCGCCAATATTGACCGGGCCGATCTCCACCGACTTCGCCCAGTTGTCGAACCACGGGCCGAGCGACCAGCCGCCTAGGAAGAGGGTCACGACCATCGCGGAACCGATGACCATCGCGGCGTATTCGCCCATGAAGAACATGGCGAACTTCATCGACGAGTATTCGGTATGGTATCCGCCCACGAGTTCGGTTTCGCACTCCGGAAGGTCGAAGGGCATGCGGTTGGTTTCCGCGAAAACCGAGGTGGTGAAGATCACGAAGGCAATCATCGCCGGGATCCAGAACAGCCACGCGGTGTAGTCGCCGCCATTGTTCCAGGGAGCGGACTTGCCCCACAGCGGAAGCAGGAGCCAGCCGTTCTCGGACTGTTGCTTGACGATGTTCGAAAGGTTGAGGTCGCCGTAATAGAGCAGCACCGGCACCACAGAGAGGCCGAGCGCGATTTCGTACGATACCATCTGCGCAGTGGAGCGCACGCCGCCGATGAACGGGAACTTCGAATTCGAGGACCAACCGGCGAGGGTGATGCCATAGACCGCCAGCGAGGAGACCGCGAAGATGAAGAGCGGTCCAACATCGAGGTCGGCGATGACCAGCTTGTGCGCCTCACCGTTCACGACGATGTCGCCGCCGAAAGGCACCACGCAGACGGTGACCAGCGACGGCACCACGGTCAGCGCCGGGGCCAGCCAGTAGAAGGCCTTGCGGACGTGCGACGGGGTGAAGTCCTCTTTAAGGAACAGCTTCACACCGTCCGCCATCGGCTGGATCAGACCGAAGAACGAGAAGTCCTTCTTCGCGCCGAACAACGTGAGCGGCACGCCAACACGGTTCGGGCCGACGCGGTCTTGAATAATCGCGGAGAAGCGGCGCTCGAAGTAAACCGAGATCGGCACCAGCGGCAGCACGACCATGAAGGTCAGGCCGATGACTTTCGCGACAATAATAAGCAATGTGACAAGGTCCATGAAAGCCGGGAATTAACCGTTGATCAGGCCAGCGGCCTTGCGGGCGCGTTCGTTTTCGAGCAGCGGGATCTTCACGCCGGTTTCGGTGACGGGCAGTCCGAGATCGCCGATCTTCGAAAGGGTCAGTCCATTGAACTCGGCGACGCCTTCGGCCATGGCCTTGAAGACATCCTCGATCATCTGCGGGCCGTCGGTCGGATTCGCGCCTTGGAGAGCGAGGACGAGGTCGCGGAGAATCTCCCAGTCATCCTTGGCGTCGCCGAGCGGTTCGACGGCGCGGTTGAGCCGCTGGAGGCGGCCGGTGACGTTGACCATCGAGCCGCGCTTTTCAGCGAAGGCGGCGCCCGGCAGGACCACGTCGCTGGCCTCGGCGGTTGGACCGGCGATCAGTTGGATGGAGGCGATGAAGGCGGGCTTCTCCAAGTCCTCCTTCGTGAAGCCGGCTTCAAAGAGATCTTCACCCAGCACCAGCAGCGCCTTGATCGCGCCGGAGCGGACACCTTCGCGGATCGCGAACAGGCCGCCGTGCGGATCGGGCGTCTGCCAGACCACCTTTGCGCCGGTGGTGTTCGGGTTACGGTCCTCGGAAATCAGGATGCCGTCGCTTTCTCCAGAGCGCGGGACGGTGGTGAACTGGCCCGTGCCGAGTTCGCTGGCCAGCGCGCGGACGAGGAAGAGTTCCTCGTTGGTCATCCGCGCCGAGGCGATGATGGCGATTTCACCCGGCCGGAACTTCTTCAGTTCCGTGGCGGTGACGTGGATGGTGTGGAACCACGAGTTCGTCTCGTGGCCGTTCACGCCCCGGATCATCGGCTCGGTCAGGCGCGCGTCGCTGTCGATGAAATGGAAATTCAGCCGGTGCGAATCGGGCATCCAGGTCGAATTGACGTCGTCGTTCTGGCGCGGGGTGACGCGGTGGATCTTGTTGCCGCGGGTCCAGATGGTGATGTTGGCGCCGGTGCCGCAGTTGACGTCGATGCTCTTGGTTTCCTTGAGGAACCAGACCCGCATCTGGAAGCGGAAGTCATTCGAAGTCAGCGCGCCGACGGGGCAGATATCGACCGTATTGAGGGAGTAGTTCGAATCCAGCTTGCGGCCCGGGTGAACCGTCAGCGTCGTGTGGGTGCCGCGCTGAGTGAAGCCGAGCACCGCGTCGCCGGCGACCTCGTCCATGAAGCGGATGCAGCGGCTGCACATGATGCAGCGCTCGTCGTCGAGCCGGACCCGCGGGCCGATGTCCACGTTCTTTGGCTTCTTGACCTTCATGTCCACGAACCGCGACTCGCCGCGGCCGTGTTCGACGGAAAACTCCTGCAGGCGGCACTCGCCGGCCTGATCACAAATCGGGCAATCCAGCGGGTGGTTGATGAGCAGGAACTCCATCACCCCTTCGCGGCACTTCTCGACCAGCTCGCCGGTTGTGCGGATGCCCATGTTTTCCGACACCGTGTTGGCGCAGGCGATCACCGGGCGGGGCATCCAGCCGATCGGCAGGTAGCCGTTCTCGTCGTAAACCGGTTCTTGGCCGGGCATCGGGCGCGGCGGCATGCCCATCTGGACGAGGCACATGCGGCAGTTTCCGGGCGCGGAGAGCTTGGGGTGGTAGCAGTAGTGCGGCACCTCTTGCTTCGCCAGCTTGCAGGCCTCGATCATCCGCATGCCGCGCGGGACTTGCAGCCAAACCCCGTCGATCTGCACGTTGACCAAGCCTTTTTCGGCGGCGAGATCCTTCGGAAGCTTGGCTTCGGCGGTGACGGCGGCGTTGTCGCTCATGGGGCAAGGAAACACGCGGGGAGACCCCGGGCGGGGCGGACTATGAAAAAGCGCTCCGCAAGCGGCAAGCGCCCTTTGTGAAAAATTTCACAAAGTCCTCCAAAATCGGACTCCCCCCTTCCGCGATCACGTGTCCCGGGTGGCGGAGTTATGGGTTGCATTGCGTGATTCAGAAGTACTACCATGCCAGTGTGCCCCCCAACCCAAGGACTCCTTGTGAAGTCCTCGTTTCGGTAGTGATCCCCGCTTGCAACGCCGAAACGTGGCTCCCACTCACGCTGGAATCGGCGTGCCGGCAAACCTTGCGCGAGATCGAGATTCTCGTCGTCGATGACGGCTCGACGGATCGCACGGCGGAGATTGTCGAAAATTACTCGGCTCGGGACGCACGGATCCGCCTTATCCGTCGCGAGAACGGCGGCGTCGGTGCCGCGCGCAATTCCGCCATCGCCGAAGCCCGGGGTCGATACGTCGCTCCGCTCGATGCGGACGACATCTGGTCACCCGACAAGCTTGCCGCCCAAGTGGCCTGCATGGAAGCGGGCGGCGAGCGGATGGGCATGTGCTACTGCTGGTCGGAGAAAATCGACGCCCGCGGCAAGCGGATCACCGCCGGATGCCCCTTCGAGATCGAAGGCAGCGTTCTCCGTCCGCTGGTGTTGAGGAACTTCGTCGGCAGCGGCAGCGTTCCAATGTTCCGCACCGCGGCGCTCAAGAAGGTTGGGTATTATCTTGAACGCTCCGAGCAAGGTGGCGTGCAGGGCTGTGAGGACTGGGATCTCAGCCTGCGGATTGCCGAGCGCTATCAAGTGGGCCTCGTCCGCCGCTGCCTCGTCGGCTACCGCCAACTTGCCGAGTGCATGAGCCTGAATGCCGACGGCATGAGCCGCTCCTACGAGGTCGTGATGACCCGTGCCAAGGCCCGCAACACCGGCTTGCCGCCCGAGGCCTACCGCTGGTCGGCCGGGAACTTTTACAGCTACCTCGTCTCCAAGTGCTACCTGTGGGGCGACTACCGCGGCTGCCTGCACTCGATGGCGCGGGCGATGTCCGCCGACCTCATGCTGTTTGGCAACCGTCGCTTTTACCTGATGGCGCTGAAGAGCCTCGTCCGCATTGTCACCGGCACCCGCGGCCAGCCGCCGGGCTCCGGTTCCCCTTCCGCCGACGGCGCTCCCGCCAAGCGCAAGCGGTCGTCCTGGGCAGAGTCGATCCAGTCCCGACGCTGGCAAGAGGCGATCGAGGAAGCTGGCGTCCTCCCGAAATCCTGAATCCCTCACCCTCCCTCCCCATGTTGCTTCCCATCCTTCCCATCGACTACGAGCTCGCCTCCCCCGGCGATCTTGAGGTCGGCCCCGACTACCGTGCTGCCCGGGTCTTCGTCCGTTGGCATGGCGTTCCGATCGCGGTGATCCAGGTCCCCGTCGTCTCCGGCAAAGTCCGCGGACGCGATGTCGGCAACCGGGTCATGGCACACCAGCAGGCGCGGCTTGGCCGTGAAATGGCCCGCCGCGCCCTGATCGGCGGTGGCATCAGCGAGCCGTTCGACGTCCGCAAGCACGGTCCCGACCCCGAATCTCCCAACGTGGCCTCCACTATCAGCGTGGCCGTCTGCACCCGCGACCGGCCGGAGGACATGAAGAAGTGCCTTGCCTCGCTTGCGGCCCTGCGGGTCAAGCCACTCGAGGTCATCATCGTGGACAACGCCCCTGCGACCGAGGCCACGAAGGAACTGGTGACGAACCACTTTCCCCAATTCCGCTACGTTCGCGAGGAAACTCCGGGCCTCGATCACGCCCGCAACCGCGCCATCGTCGAGGCCAAGGGCGACATCATCGCCTACACCGACGACGACGTGATGGTCGATCCCGGTTGGGTCGAGGCGCTCGGCCGGGTCTTTGCCGAAGATCCTGCGATTGGCCTGGTCACCGGGCTGATCGAGCCGGCGGAGTTGGAAACCGAAGCGCAGGCGCTGTTCGAGCGCTATGGCGGCTTCGGCCGCGGCTGCGCCCGCACCTACCTCCAATCCGCTGCTCCCGGGGCGCCGATGCCGTGGAACCTCGTCGGCGCGGGTCAACTCGGAGCGGGTGCCAATATGGCCATCCGCCGCGAGCTTTTCGACAAGATCGGTCACTTCGACCCCGCGCTCGATGTCGGCACGCCCACCCTCGGCGGCGGTGACCACGAGATTTTCTTCCGCTGCCTGCGCTCCGGCATGATCTGCCTCTACGAGCCGACCGCGATCGTCCGCCATCGCCACCGCCGCACCATGGCCGAGCTGACGAAGCTGCTCTACAGCTACGGCCACGCCACCCGCTGCTTCTTCAACCGCGAGGCGGACGAGTTTCCCGCCGACCGCCCTGCCATCAACAAGCTCGCCCGCTGGTGGTGGCGCCACTGGGCATGGGAGCGTTGGCGGCGCTCACTGTGGACGCCGACCTGGTTCCCGCTCGAACTCGTCGCCAGCGAGATCAAGGGCTACTGGAAGGCCAAGGGCGGCTACGTCCGCGCCCGTCGAAAGATCGTCGCCGACGAAGCCAAGCGACCGGATACCTTCCGCATTTCCCCACCGGAGACGCTCGCCGACACGCCTCGCACCGGACTTGCCGCGGTCGATCTTGAGAAGCCGCTTCCCACGCTCAACGCGGACGGCGGCAAGGACACGCTCGAAGTGCTGGTCCAGTGGCGCGGCAAGCCGCTCGGCCGCCTGCACTTGAATTGCCGGCGCACGGCCATCGTCCCGTCCCGCTTGGCCGATGAAATCGCCCGGGTCATGTGGTGGCAGGTCGTTACGCTTGGGAACGAGTCCCCGGACATCGCCTGGGCCCGCCACATCGCAAACTTGAAGGACATGATTCAGCCGGAGCACGGCGAAGACCACCCGCTGCCCGACGACGTCGGCGTGAGCGTCGTCATCTGCACCTGCAATCGCCCGGACGATCTGCGGCGCTGCCTGACCTCGCTCGGCACGCTGGAAACGAAGCGCCGCGTGCAGGTCATCGTCGTGGACAATCGCCCCGGCCGGCCCGGGACTCGCGAGGTGCTGCGCGACTTCCCGGACGTCGAACTCGTCGAGGAAAGCCGCCCGGGCTCCTCCTACGCGCGCAATGCCGGCCTCGCCGCCGCCCGCGAGGAGATTGTCGCCATGACCGACGACGACATGGTCGTTTCGCCGCATTGGCTGGAGCGCCTTGTCGAGCCGTTCAGCCGGGCCGACGTCGCGGCCGTCACGGGCAACACCCTCCCCGCGAGCCTTGAAACCAAAGCCGAACTTCAGTTCGAGGCCTATGGCGGGTTCTGCCGCGGCTACCATGGCCGCGAGTTCGACGAATACTGGTTCCACTACTGGAAGCGCCGCGCCACCCCGACTTGGCAACTTGGCGGCACCGGCAACATGGCCTTGCGCCGCAGCCTCTTCGACGATCCCCGGGTCGGCCCATTCGAGGAAGCGCTCGGAGCCGGCGTGCCGGCCGGTGTCGGTGAAGACACCATGTGGTTCTATCAGGCGCTGCGCGCCGGCCACGTCATCCTCTACGAACCGGCCGCGGTGGCGTGGCATCACCACCGGATCACGGATAAGGCGCTGCGCCAGCAGCTCTTCGCCTACGCGAAGGGTCATGTCGCCTACCACATGTTGACCTTCATGAGGTACCGCGACAAGCGCGCGCTCGTCCGCCTCGCCTACGAGCTGCCGCACTCGATGCTGTCCCGCTACTGGAACCGCCTGCGCGGAACCTACAACTACCCGTGGAAACTGCTGGCCATCGAGACTGCCGGCATGTTGTTAGGCCCGTGGTCGCTATGGAAGAGCCTGCGTCACGTGAAAAAACACGGCCCCGGAGCGCGTCCTCCGGAGGAAGTCCCGGCGATGCCGCCCGTCCCCGCCGCCGATCCCGCATGACACCCGAACTCGTCCAACCGCTGCCCGTCGCCGCCAGCACGGCGGGCCGGCGCTGGCGTCACGCGTGGGACGTGCTGGTCGTCCTCACCTCGCGCGATCTCAAGGCCCAGTACAAGCGCTCGTTCCTCGGCTTCGGCTGGGCACTCGGCAGCCCGATCCTGCAGTTGATCATCTTTTCGACGATCTTCCGCAATGTCCTCGGCTCGCAGATTCCCCACTACCCGTGCTTCGTTTACATCGGCGTGCTGGTGTGGGGCTGGTTCCAGGGGGCGCTTGGACAAAGCACCGGCCTGATCACCGGCAACGCCGCGCTGGCCCGGCAACCCGGCTTCCCGCTCTCGCTACTGCCGCACGTCACCGTGAGCGTCCGCCTGTTTCACTTCATCGTCGCCTGGCCGCTGCTGTTCGGCATGCTGTGGTACGAAGGACTGCTTCCCACTGCCGCGTGGTGGGCGCTGCCGATCCTACTAGCATTGCAGTACTTGCTCGCGGTCGGATTGGCCTATCCCCTCGCCTCGCTCAATGCGTTGCACCGCGATACCCAGCACATCGTCGCCGTGCTGCTGCAGCTCATGATGTTCGTCACGCCGGTCTTCTACGACATCCACGTCGTCCCGGAGGAACTGCGGCAGTGGTTTTACCTCAATCCCATGACCTCGCTGCTGGACGCCTGGCGCGCCGTGCTGCTTGAAGGCAAATGGCCCGACACCCGCAGCCTGTGGATCCTTTCCGCTTTCGCCGTGGTCCTGATCGTGGCCGGACGGAAAATCTTCATCGCCCAAAGCCACCGCTTCGTGGAGGAAATGTGAACACGTCCCGGATCACCGCCGAGTCCGTCGGCAAACGCTACCGCCCGCAAGGCCCGTGGAAAACGCGCCGCAAGGAAATGCCGTGGGCATTGCGCGACGTCACCTTCCACGTTGGCCCCGGTGAGATGCTCGGCATCGTCGGTGCCAACGGTGCGGGCAAATCGACCTTGCTGCGCCTGTTAGGTGGCATCGGCCGCCCCACCGAAGGCAAGATTTCCACCCACGGCCGGGTCGGTGCCTTGCTCGATCTCGGGGGCGGCTTCCTCGGCGACCTCACCGGTCGCGAGAACGCCATCCTCTCCGGCGTGGTCGCCGGACTGCTGCGCCGCGAGATGAACGAGCGGCTCGAGGAGATCGTCGCCTTCGCCGAGCTGGAGGACTTCATCGACGAGCCGGTGCGCACCTACAGCACCGGCATGATGATGCGGCTCGCCTTCTCCGTGGCGGTCCACACCGATCCCGAAATCCTGCTGGTGGATGAGTTCCTTTCCGTCGGCGATCTCGCCTTCCAGGCGAAGTGCCACGCGAAGATCACCGCCCTGCGCGAAAGTGGCTGCGCCATCGTGATGGTCTCGCACGGCATGGACCAAGTCCGCCAACTCTGCGACCGCGCGCTGTGGCTCAAGCCCGGCGAAGTCGCGGCGTTTGGCAGCGCCGATGTGGTCTCGAATCTCTACGAAACCGAGATGCGCCAGGAGACACTGCGCCGCACGCCCGCCGGGCCGAAGCGCAAGCTTGGTTCCGGTGCCGAACTCGTCCCGCGCGAGAACCGCTTCGGCACCTTCGAGATGGAAATCGTTTCAGTGGATCACCCGGCTTCCATCCGCTCGGGCGAACCGGTCGCGGTCACGCTCGGCTACAAGGCTCCCAAGCGCATCGATGCTCCGGTCTTCGTCGTCTCGATCACCCGCGAGGACGGCACCGTCTGCCTCGACACGAATACCCTGCTCTCGCGCACCGACGTTCCGGATCTAACAGGTGAAGGCAAGTTGCGCTTCCTGCTCGATCGCCTCGACCTCGCCGCCGGTCCGTATTTCCTCGATGTCGGCGTGTTCGAAAACGAGTGGAAGCACGCCTACGACTACCACTGGCACGCCCACCCCTTCACGGTCGAAGGAGCGCCATCCCACAAGGGCCTAGTCGCCCCGCCGAGCCGGTGGGAGATGGTGCGAGGTGCCTCTTGACTCTGTCGAGGGCATGACGGCCAAGTGACGGAGTGAAAGGGTCGATCCTCGTGCTCTCCCATGTCGCTCTTGGCCTCGTGGGTTGGGGGCTGGCCTCGGCACTTCGCTCACCTTCCCGGTCCCCCGAGCCGAAACCCGCGACCAAAACCGAACGTGCAGAAGGTTTTCATCGCGAGGCGGACGAACTCGTCCGTCGCATCCGTTCCGATCTCGCCAAGCAGGCTGCAGCGGAGGCCCAAAAGGTCCACCCCGAGATTCTCCTGAGGGAGAAGTTCATCGCCCGGCTCTCCTCCCTCGCTCCCTCCGCCAATCCGTCCGTTTCTTTCCGTGAGGCTCTCGCTGCCGCGCGCGATGAGGATTCGGAAATCACTGCTGGAGCCCTCTTCATATTTTGGGCTCAGGCCGATCCCGCGGCTGCCGTGACCTTCGCGGGGGGCGACGGATTGGACGTCTTGGCGAGCGAGCACGCGCACATGGCTTGCGAGTTGGCAGGTGAAAGGTTGTCACCCGGAACCTTGCTGCCGTTGCTCGAATCCGAATCGATGGAGCGTCGGCATCGCCGAGACGACTTCCTCAGCGGCATGGCGAGGACGCAGGCCTCGCAACGGCCCGTCAGGGAATTGGCCGGGTTGGTCACCGGAAGTCCCGACGAACTCCGTAGCAGCGTGAAATTCCACCTCAAGGATCAATGGCCCGCCGGACGACTCGACGACTTCGGGGCCTTCGTCACGGAATTGGACGATCCCGAATTGATCCCTTTGGGCTCCGACCAATGGTCCCGTGAGGATCTGTCCGTATGGCTCCTGAGCTTCGTCGATCGTCATCCGGATCAGGAGTTTGCCAAGCGGGTCAAAGCGACGAGCACCTTCATCACACTCGTCTCTTGGAATCCGAAAATCCCTTGGAACGACCGGATCGCCGCCGTGGGCAGGAGCCGGATGGAACTCCTTGCCCGCCACGACCTGCCGGATTTCCTACAAGCGGACGATGGTCCGGATCTGATCCATGCATTCCGGCATGGCCAATTGGAGGCGACGGACATCCTCTCGAAACTTTCCGCCCGCTTTCCGCACTATGCCGAAACGGGCGACTTGCCCGAACAGCTTCATGAGAAACTCTGGGCCGCAGATCCAGGACGTGCGGCGGTCCTGCTGGAGCATCTCCCGGAAAACAAACGGGGATCCGCCCTAACAGAGGCTTACGAAAGGAATCTCTATCAAGCGTCCTTGGACACCATGGCCGAAGCTCTCCGGAGACTGCCCGCCCCGGTCGATGACGACGCCATTGCCGTCAGGAGCAAAATCCTCCATTCGTTCGTGGATCACGGACTCAATGACTATGGGCCGGACTATCTCGAATGGATCAAGACCCTGCCCGAACCGATCGACCGCCGGGAAGGCTTGGCTGCCATCGCCCGCCGCATCGAGTATTCCACGTTCTCGAAGGCGCAGGAAATCCGCCGGATCGTCGGCGATACGCCGCTGCCTCCCACCGATTGAAGTGACGACATGAATTCTCTCTCCCGCGCCACTCTTGCTGCGAGTCACCTCGCCGTGGCCGGGCTTGGCGTGATGGCTGGCTTCCAAATGCCCGCGGACCCCTCATCCGTTGCCGGGCTAGAAGAACCCGGCTCACCCGCCCCATCCTCATCGGTGGAGAAATCCAAGCCGGCCCATGCGAATCCGCCACATGCCGAGGCCTGGGAATCCCTTAATGACCGCTCGCTTCCTCGCAGCGATCGACTCGCCATTCAGAAGACACTGCTCCGGGAGTGGTCGCGCATCGATCTCGAAGCAGCCCTCCATGCCGCACTCACGGAAACTCCGCGAGACCAGGATGGCCTGCTTGCGGCATGCAGTCCCGGCATGCTCGCCAACCCGTCGCAAGCTTGGGACTTGGTCATGGCCCGCTCCTTTGGTTGGGAGACCGCTCTCGCAAGGAGCATGTGGATTGGACTTATGATGAAGAATCAGCCAGCGGACTATTTTTCGAAGCTGCCTGAGATGCCTCGGTCCGACCGGTTGAGGACTTTGGGAAGCATGGCCTTCGAGTGGAGGGAGATCGAAGACGCCTCTTTGAAGAAGGAAATCTGGTCGAAGTTACAGGAGCAAGCCGCCACCGCCGACAGGGAAACCTTCGCCAACATCGCACAAGGACTCGGCGACGGAATTCCACTGGAATACTTGCTGCCTGAGTTGGAACGCGGCAGCACCCCGGCAGATCGACGGCTGGCCGCAGCGGGAATTGGCATCGGCCTGGGATCCTTCAAAGACGAAGAGTTCGACCGGGAATTCGCGCGAATCCCCGAAGCACTGCGAGCCGAGGTCGCCGCCTCGGCATTGGCGGCCGATGACTGGGGAATCGCCCCGACGCTTCGCTTCGCCCAACTCGCTTTGGAGGCCGGCCATCTCGACGACCTTGCCGCCGCTTCCTCACGCGAAGGCTTCCGACTTTTTTCCGAAGAGACCGAAGATCCCGCCGCCTTGTTAGATTGGGCCTTTGCCCTCCCCGACGATCCGCGGGTGACCGAACTCTACCGTCAAGCCCTTCGTGGCGCTGACCGCGTCTCCTTTTTTAACGAAGCAGCAGACGGAACCTCCGAACTCGTCTTCGACAAGCTGCTGGCCAGGGTGGAACTGGAGCCACCCGGCTGGAAGCGCGATCATGGTCTCGCCGTGTTGGCTCCGCGAGGTCTTCATCGCAAGAAGACTCACGATGAGGTCCAGTCCCTGCTGGAAGCCATCGGCAGCCCCGATCTACGCGCTCAAGCCACCAAAGAGTGTCAGGATCAGCTGAAAAAGGAGCGGCAGGACGAAGCAGAACTTGATGCCGAATAGACCGGCGGGCTCACTGCCACCGCCAGTTCAATACCACCTCGATGTCCGGATGCAGGCTGTGATGAACTGGACAACCATTCCCGGTGCTCTCTAACAAACGCCGCTCGGGGTGGTCCGCCGGCAGCGGCATGTCGAGATCGACTTCCAGCTTGGCGATGCGGCGCGGGGTGTCGGTGGACATGTGCTTGCGCACCGCGACCTTGAGGCCTCCGAGCGGGATCTCCTTCCGCTTGGCGACGATGCCCATGACGGTGGCCATGCAGACGCCGAGGCCGGTGGCGACGAGGTCGGTGGGAGAAAAGGACTCGCCGCGGCCGTTGTTGTCCACCGGCGCGTCGGTTTCGAGCGTGGTGCCGGAGGGCACGTGGAGGGCGGAGCAGTGGAGGTCTCCCTGGTAGTCGATCTTGATTTCAACCATCGGTGTCGGTGCCGTCTTCGGCAGGCGAGGATTCAGGAGTTGGCGGGACTTTGGCAAGCACGACGCGGAAGCCGTAGATGCTGTCGCGGAACTCCGGCGGCTGGGTATTGCGGGCGCCGATGTAGAGGTTCTGCGGCTGATAAGTATTCCAGCCGCCGCCGCGCAGGACGCCGGAAGTCGATGTCGGGCTGTAGTTGTCCGAGACCCATTCATGGACATTGCCGCAGAGGTCGTGGATGCCGAGCCTGTTCGGAGGAAAGGATCCGACGGGAGCGGTCTTCTCGTAGCCGTCCTCGTAGTTCTCGATCGTGCGCTCGGCCGGGAAGCCCGGGCTCCGCGATGCGGTGACATCTGCGAGGTTGGCAACCGCCATCCCGTCCGGCGCGGGTGGTGGCCACGCCACGCCCCACAGGAATACCTTGGCACGGACCGAGTCACGCCTCGCGGGAGAAACGCCCGGCTGCTCCTTGAGGTCGGCCATGAGGCTCCATTCGTGGTCGGTGGGGAGGCGATACTCATGGACCTGGGTGAGCCGCTCCTGCTTGCGTTCCACTTCGGTCAGCCAGCCGCAGAAGTCTTCGGCATCCTTGCGGGAGACAAACACGACCGGATGATCCGGTCCCTGTTTGAAGTCGGTGGACGGATTCGGCAGGTTCTTGGCGCGGACGAAGGCGTCGTAGTCTTTCACCCGCGTTTCCCAGATGGAGGCCATGAAGTCGGGACCGAACGGGATGAACTTCATCCCGAGCCCGTTTTCCCAGGGCTTCTCCATCACCACGCTGTTGTTGAGCTGGAGCTTGAGATGAAGTTCCTGTGTCTCGTTGGGCTTGAGCGTGACTTTCCGGGACAGCGGCTTGTATCCCTCTAACAAGACCAGCAACTCGTAGTCCGCGGGCCGCAGCGGGTCGGTGGAGAGGGGGCCATTGGTGGTGCCAATGCTGATGTTCGCGGCGGAATCGGCCGATTTCAGGAAGACCTCCGCCCCGGCAGGCTCGGTGGTGAGGACAATCCGGGCGAAGGGGATCGGCTCCACGCGGCAGCGGAAGGGCCGGAAGTTCTCCTTGCGGGCGCGTTCGCTCAGGCCGGCGTTGGAAAACGTCACCTCCATCAATTGCCGGGCCTGGTGATTCACCGTGAGGAAACCCGCCTGGATGCCACTTTCCGCGAGCCACCAGCAGAAGGCCTGGGCCTCCCCCTCGCTGGTCACCGCGATCTTGCGCTTGATGCCGTCTTCCTCGACCTCGACGAATTCGGCGACATCGCCGGGCCGCTCCTTGGCCGCGCGGTAACGTTCCCACTCCTCCTGCCCCACCGGGCGGCGGCTCTGGTGGCCTTCGCCCACAGGACCATAACGCTGGCCGAGGTGATCGACCCATGGCTCGTTCGGCTGGGGTGGCGAGAAGATCTTCAGTTCCGCTTCCAACAGCAGCGGTTCTTCGGCAGCGGATTCGGGCACCTCGGCCGTCAGGATGGCGGGCGCGAAGCCCTCCTTCTCCAAGCGGAACGAAACCTGTTCGCCGACGTGGGAGGTGATGAGGTCGGTAGGCGTGGTGCCGAGGATTTCACCGCTGGAATCGATGACCACCGCGCCTTCCGGGCGGCTGTTGACCTTGATCAAGGCGCGCGCGGGAGGCGCTTTCACCTCGCCGCCAAGGCCGGGTTGGGGATCCGGGATGAGGTTGCCGAGTTGGCCGGAGAAGTTCATCCACGGACTGCCCTTGAAGGCTTCCCACGTCCCGAAAACCAGTGCCGCGGCGGTGAGGACGGTGGCGAAAAACGCACCGACCGGACGACGGCGCTTGCGGCGCTTGCCCTCCTGCAAGCGGCGCAAGGCGTCGGCCAAATCGCCCGCGCTGGAGATGCGGCGTCTGGAAAGCTGCGGCTCGCAGGTGTCGCAGATGATCTGGTTCAGCGCGAGCCAGCGCTTGCGCTCCGGCTTTGGCGGCATGTCGTCCGGCAGTTCCGGAAAGTCCATGCGGTCCTTGCCGCTGGCGATCTCGTAAAGGACCTTCCCCAAGCTATAGACATCCGCCTGCGCCGACCCCGGTCCCTCCGGCGGGACGAAGCCCTCCGTGCCGACAAAGGTCCGCTGGCCGCGGGTGGCGACCAGCCCGATGTCCGCGAGCTTCGCTTTGCCGCCGACGAAGATGACGTTGGCCGGCTTCACGTCGCGGTGCGCCAAGCCGCTGTCGTGCAGGTGGCGGAGCGCTTCGGCCAGGCGCACGCCGACGTCGATGCAAAACTCGGTGTCGAGGCGCTTGCCGGGCATGCGCTTCACGTCGCTGCGCAGCGTGCGGGCCTCGTACTCGATGGGATTGATCTCGCGCCCGGTGAGCACGTCATCCCCCAGCTCCATCACGTAGTAGTAGAAGGAGAAGCCATCGGCACTGCGGCCGACGTGGAGGATGTTCACCAACCCGGGGTGGTCGCGGGAAATCGGCTCGAACTTGAGGATGCCCTCGAACTCGCGCTCGAAGCCGCGTTCGTCATCAAAGTCCTCGCGCCAAACGACCTTGACCGCTCGCAGGGCGCCGGTGACGCCGCGGGCAAGCCAAACTTCTCCATAGGCCCCGCCGCCGATTTTCCGCAGGACCTCGTGGTCGGGTATGACCGGATCAGGGCGCGGCCTACTCGTCGGCATCCTCCTCGAGTCGGGCGAGTTCCTTTTTCAAGACGGCCCCCACGCGATGCTTCGCGAGGTACACCTGGGCCATGCTGACATTGAGGTGGTCCTGGACCTTCTTCGCGTCCCACTGGCGGACGACGTAGCAGTCGAAAATCTGGTATTGCTTGGGCGACACCTGCGCTTTCACCCGGGCCAGAGCGGCATCGGCGACGTTCTTTTTCCATTCCACGTCCCACAGGCGCGCGAGCATGTCGCCCTTCGGGTCCTCGAAGCGGTCGATGACGGCGGTCTTGCGGTCGTCCTCCCACTCGCCGCCGGCCATGGCGGTGTCCTTTTTGCGCTTGCGGAACTGGTCGTTGATCCGCCAGCGGGTCATGTTCATCAGCCAGGTTTTGAAGGAACCTTGTTCGGGATCGTAAAGCTTCTTTTTCGACTGCTTGGCGATGGAAAGGACGGTCTCCTGCACGCAGTCGTGCGCCTCGTCCGGCCGCAGGCCCGCCTTGATCGCGACGGCGTAGATCAGCCGCCAGTAGGTCTGGTAGAATTCGTCCCAGGTCTTCTGGTCTTCCCAATTGTCCAGCCGCGCGATCAGGCTCTTGCGGGTCTTCTCATAGGCGGCGGCGAGCACTTGATCGCGCTCCTTGTCGTACTCTTGGTCGGACATCGGCTCCCCCTTACCATACCCGATCAAGGGTGTCTTTCACGGAGTTCGCGAGACCTTTTCGCTCTAAGGAATTTTATTCACCGGGGAAGATAGTTAAGAAAAGTTAAGGATCAATCTTGGCATTTACAGAGAGGCTCCCGGCGGCATAGCCTCTGCTGCTGTCTGTTGCTTTCTCCTGTCCGGAATCACCCCGCCGGATCACCCCACGGAGCGAGTCCCCCCATGCCCCCCGCCCCCCCTGATACCAATCCGTCACGCCAGGTCGAACGGATCCGCGAGATACTCGTGGGCCGACAGATGGAAAGCGTGGAACGCCGCCTCGAACGCTTGGAAGCGAACCTGCGCCCCATGCCGACCCAGGCAGGGGGAGACGTGTTTGAAATCCGGCTGGCCTCCTTCGAAAAGCGGCAGGACGAGAAGTTCGCCGCCCTGCGCGATGAGATCGACGCCGAGAAGGCGCGCCGCGTGGAGGAGACCCACCGCCTCGCCAGCCAGATCCAAGCGGCGGCGCGAAGCCGGGCCGATTCCGGGCTTGAGGCCCAAGTGGAACTTGAGCAGCGCTTCACGCGCTGGCTCGACCACTGGAACCAAGGCTTCCGGAACTACCTCCAGCAACGTGACGAGCACCTGATTGCCGAGCTGAGGGCGGAACTCGAAAAAACCCGCGAGTGGGTGAAGTCCAAGGTTGAAACTTCCGACCGTGGACGCGTCGAACAAGCGCGCCTTCAAGAGTCGTTCCTGCAACTGGCCAACGCCGCCCGGGCCATCGCCGAAGCCGCCGCGCTCCAAGCCGGCCAACCGGGAGGTGCGCGATGACCACCGCCATCCCTCCCCTGCCCGCCCCGCTCGAAGGCATGCAGGGCCACTCGTCCCGACCCGGCCTTTCGGTCGAAAGCCTGCCGGTGCCCGGAAATCCGCCACCGGAGCCCCCGCGCCGGATGCCGCTCCCGGAACTTGGCAACTTCGCGCGCCTTGCCGCCGAGGACATGCCGGTGCCGCCGAAGACCCCGCCGATGCCGAACCCGCCGGCGGACTACACCGACGCGGACCTGCGCGAAGCGATCGCCCCCTTGGTGGCCGGAGCCATGGCCGGCGAAGCTTTCCGCGACGAAGCCTCGCTGGAGGCCATGCTGCGTTCCACCTTCCGCCGCGCCTTGGCCGAACATCACGGCGGCCCCTTTCAACAGCCCGGGGTCAGCCACCGCGCGCTATGGCGCTTGCAGGCGCTCTTCACCAGCCGGAGCTACGACGAGATCCTGTCCGACAAGATCCGTCGCTTCCACGTGGAGGAGGTCTATCTACTCGACCGCGACAAGCTCTCGCTGATCTCCTACGCCAGTTCGGACCCGGTGCGTCACGCGCATCCGCGGAAAGTCGGCTCATTCGCTCGCCACCTCGCGATGCGGGTGCGGGACGATTCCGGCGCGCTGCTGCTCGGCTTCGAGCTTGGCGAGGGCCGCCGCACCTTAGTCCGCTGCGGGCAGTATTGCTTGCTGGTCGCGGTGATCCGCGGCGATGTGAATGACCTCGTGAAGGCCGACCTCGATTTCGCGCTCAAGCGGGTCGAGACACGCTACCGGATCGAGTTCGTGCAGGGCCATCCGCTGCTCCAGGAACTCCAGCCGTTGTTGGAGGAATGCCTGCTGATCCACTCTCCCGCTGGACCTGTCGCCACGTAAGTTCTTTCGCGCAAGGCACTCATCCCTTGACCGTGAGGAGCTTGATCCCTACGCAGACCCCCGCACATGGGATTTGACACATTAGGCCTCTCCGAAGCCGTTCTCGAAGCCGTCACGGAGTCGGGCTACGAAAACCCCACCCCGATCCAGGCCCAGGCCATCCCGCTGATCCTCGAAGGACGCGACGTGATCGGGGCCTCGCAGACCGGCACCGGCAAGACCGCCGCCTTCGCGCTGCCCTCGCTGAGCAAGCTCAAGCCGCTCGGCAAGCCGCAGATCCTGGTGCTGGAGCCGACCCGCGAACTCGCCCATCAGGTCGCCGAGCAGTTCGAGAAATACGGCAAGCACACCGGTCTCAAGGTCGCGCTGCTTTACGGCGGCGTCGGCTTCGGCGAGCAGCTCAAGGCGCTGCAAGCCGGCGCCGACATCGTGGTCGCGACTCCCGGACGTCTCGTTGACCATTTCTACCGGGCCACGATGCGCTTCAACGAGGTGAAGATCCTCATCCTCGACGAAGTGGACCGCATGCTCGACATGGGCTTCCTGCCGCAGGTTCGCAAGATCGTGAACCTCTGCCCGTGGGAAGGCCGCCAGACGCTCTTCTTCTCGGCCACCATGCCGCCGGCGATCCAAACCTTCGCCCAGTGGTGCCTAGTCGAGCCAGTCAGCGTGGAGATCGCCCGCCGCGCGGTCGCTTCCACCGTCACCCACGCCTTCTATCCGGTGTCGATGGACCAGCGCGACGACCTGCTCATCGCGCTGCTGAACCAGACCGACTACCACTCGGTGATGATCTTCACCCGCACCCGCAAGGAAGCCGACCAAGTGTGCGCGCTCATCAAGCGCGAAGGCGGTCACGACAAGGTCGCCGCGATGCACTCCGACATCAGCCAGGTGGACCGCATGAAAGCGCTCGCCGGCTTCAAGAGCGGTGAATTCGAAGTGCTGGTCGCCACCGACGTTGCCGCGCGCGGCATCGACATCTCCGGCGTCTCGCACGTCATCAACTACCGCGTCCCGGAGAACGCCGAGGACTACGTCCACCGCATCGGCCGCACCGGCCGCGCCGAGGCCGAGGGCGACGCTTTCACCATCCTCACCGCCGACGAACTGGAATACGCCAAGTCGGTGGAGGTCTTCATCGACCAGAAGATCCCGCGCAAGAAGCTGGAAGGCTTCGACTACATCTACACCGCCCTGCTCGACGACTCCCCGGCCAAGCCGATCCGCAAGAAGCCGATGGGCGGGAAGAAAAAGCGGCGCTAAGGCTCTTTGACATGTTCGGAAAGCGAGACCGCGAGTTCGAGGAGACCCTGGCGGACGCTGACAAACTGGAGCGACGTCTCGAGCAGCTCCGATTGTCGCGGCAAATCGCTACCGTCTTGGCCGCGGCTACCGCCTGCTTGTTCTTCGTCGTCCTTTTCATGTCGATCCGGATGAGCACGAAGTCGCCGACGGTTTTGCCTGTGACTCCGCTCGCCCTTTTCATGGCGGCACAGCAAGCATTAATGGCAAGCCTCGCTCACGGGGAAATCCGAACGCTACTCGCCTTCAAGAAACTTCGAGAGCTTTCAATACTCTCCTAAAGTCAACGAGCATGCGCGTCCTCGCCATCGACCCTGCGGTGCGAAACACTGGCTATGCCGTCGTTGAAGGCGATGGACACAAGGCGGCGGCACTGGCATTCGATGTGATCTCGATCCCCGATCGCTTGCCGCAGTCCGCCGCACTGGCAGCGGTGCGCAGTCACTTGCGGAATGTGATCGAGAAACACCAGCCTGACGAGGTCGCGGTGGAAGGCATCATCTACGTGCAGTCGCATCGTACCGCCATCTCGATGGGGGCCGCACGCGCTGCCGCGCTGATCGCTGCTGCCGATGCGGGCCTGAGTGTATTCGAATACGCGCCGATGAAGGTGAAGATGGCGGTCACAGGCAAAGGCAAGGCCGACAAGCAGCAGGTCGCGTTCATGGTGCGGGCCTTGTTGGGGCTCTCCGAAACTCCGCCTCACGATGCGGCGGACGCGCTGGCGATCGGCTTGGCGCACTTGCAGGCGTCCGATCCCCTCAAGGCGAAGATGCTCGAACGACGTCAGGTATGATTTTCAAACTGCACGTAGTCCCGGCTTTAACCGGCATTCTTCCCGACCATCGTCGTCCGGCTCAAGCCAGGACTACGCACCTCGCAATTCGATCCACTTCGTAACGTGAGAACCCTTCACCTTGGCTCCGGCGTTTCTTACGAAGACGGCCTGAAACAGCAGGACGCGGCGGTCGATGCGCTGCTCGACGGTTCCGGCGAGGAAACGCTCTTTCTGTTAGAACACGCGCCCGTTTACACCATCGGGCGGCTTCGCGACCAGTCGTCACTGCGCGATGCTTCGATGCTTCCGGCACCGGTCTTCGAAACGAACCGAGGTGGTCAGGCGACCTACCACGGCCCCGGCCAGCTCGTCGGCTACCCGATCCTCGACCTGCGCGAGCGCAACCGCGACCTCCATGCCCACCTCCGCGGTATCGAGGAGGCATTGATTCTCACCTGCCGGGACTTCGGGATCCCGGCGGGCCGCCGCGAAGGTCTTACCGGTGTCTGGGTGGAGAACCGCAAGCTCGCCTCGATCGGCGTGGGCGTGCGCAAGTGGATCTCCATGCACGGCTTCGCGATCAACATCACGCCGGAGTCGCTGCTGCCGTTCTTCGCGATCACGCCGTGCGGCATTGACGGCGTGATCATGAGCTGCGTGGCGCAGGAGGCCCACAGACCGGTGAGCGTCGCGGACTTCGCGAACGCCTTCGTGCCGCGCTTCGGGCAATGCTTCGAATTGTAGCGGCGGTCCATGACCATCGCACTTCAGCGGCACCAGCCGCATCCCTGTGGCCCCGGAACAAGATCCCACGATGCGGCATGCCGCCGCTAGTCACCGACGGTCGCAGACCGACGGTACATTTCCCGTCAGACCTTCATCACTTCCTTCTCCTTCGCCGCGACGAGCTCGTCGATGACCTTCACGAACTTGTCGGTGAGCTTCTGGACCTCGGCCTCATGGTCCTTTTGGCCATCCTCGGTGAGAATGTTGTCCGCCTTCATCTTCTTGGCGGCGTCCATGCCGTCCTTGCGGCTGGAGCGAACGCGGACCTTGGCTTCCTCGGCAATCTGCTTGATGAGCTTCACCATTTGCAGGCGGCGCTCTTCGGAAAGCTCCGGAATCGGAATGCGCAGCGAAATGCCGGCCGCGGCGGGATTGAGACCGAGGCGCGATTCGCGGATCGCCCGCTCCACGTCCTGGGTGGTCGAGGGATCGAACACCTTGACTTCGAGAAGCCGTGCTTCAGGCGCGGTGATCATCGCGAGCTGCTTGAGCTTCATCGTGCTGCCGTAGCTCGGCACGTGAACGTCGATGTTCTCGACGAGGCTCGGCGAGGCTTTGCCAGTGCGAACCGTGGCGAACTCGTGGTGCAGGTACTCCACGGCCTTTTCCATGGCCTCTTCAGTCTCGAGAATAGCGGTTTCCGGGTCCATAGCGGGAAGGTGGAAGATTGTTAGAGAATCAGGCGACAAGGGTTTCCTCGCCGTTCACCAGGGTGCCGATCGGCTCGCCGCGCAGCGCGCGGGTGATGTTGCCTTCTTCCCCGAGGTCGAAAATCACGATCGGGATGTGATTGTCCATGCACAGGCTGAACGCGGTGGCATCCATCACCTTGAATTGCTTCGAAATGCAGTCGTGGAAGGAGACGCGGGAAAACTTCTTGGCCGCCGGGTTCTTCTTCGGATCAGCGTCGTAAACGCCATCGACCATGGTGGCCTTGAAGACGACATCAGCACTCATTTCGCTGGCGCGGAGTGCGGCGGTGGTGTCGGTGGAAAAGAACGGGCTGCCGGTGCCGGCGGCGAAGATCACCACGCGGCCGTCGTTGAGATGGCGTTCGGCCTTCCGGCGGATGAAGGTCTCGGCGACGTTCTTCATTTCGATGGCCGACTGGACCACGCAGGAGACACCGTGATGTTCGAGCGAGCCTTGCAGCGCCAGCGAGTTCATCACCGTCGCCAGCATGCCGACGTAATCCGCGGTGGCCCGGTCCATGCCGCGGGCGCTGGCGGAGGCTCCGCGCCAGAAATTCCCGCCGCCGACCACGATTCCGAGCTGCAGGTCCCCGGGAGCCAAGGCATCGCGGACCTCTCGGGCAATCCGTTCGACGATTTCCGGCGAGATGTTGTCGGTGCTACCGGGTTCGCGGAGGGCTTCCCCGCTGAGTTTAAGGATGGCTCTCTTGAAGCGGGGCGGGGACGAACTCATTCGATGGCTGGCGTTGCGCGATCCAAGCAGGCCGCCGCCACTTTTGAAAAGGCAAAAGGCGATCTCACTCGCCGCCGAGCTTGTAAGTCGTCTCCAAGTCCTTGAGCGAGGCAGTCCCGTCGTCCACGCCCTCGATGACGACATGCACCTGGAGCGGCTCGGTCTGCGGCCGCTGGTAGTCCTCGAGGGTCTTGCGGATCGCGACCAAGGCCAGTTTCAAGACCTGCCGCGCCGTGAGATCCACTCCCTCCGGCACGGTGAGCTGGGAAACGTTCAGCGCCACGTGCAAGCCGTCCTCCTTGGTCTCGGCGGTGATCCCGATATTGCACAGGACGAGCAGGTTCACCTCCTCGATCTTATAGTTCGGATTGTTCGACGGGAGCTTGTGCGGGTTGCGGATGGACTCGACCAACACCTCGGGAAAAGCCCCGGTGAGCGCCATCGGGCGCGCGGCCACGGTCGCTTGGAGCGCCTCGCCGGTCTCGGTGATGCCTTCATCCACATCCGTCCCGTGCATGCTGAGCGGCTCGTGGATCGGCACCACGGAAATGGTGGTGGCCACGACGGGCAAGGCGAGGGCGAGCAGGAGAAACAGCGGCTTCACAGGCAGCAGCATGCCGTGAAATGCGCGGGAAACAAGGCGCCAGCGTTGCGTTAGCCGAAAGCCGGCAAACTCCGCAGCCCCTTCACCCAATCCCGCGCCGGCATCCGCCGCGAGCCGTCCGGCTGGACCTCGCCGAGCACCAGAAATCCGTCTCCGCAGGCGACCCGGACCTCGCCATCCAGCACGGTCAGGGTGCCCGGTTCTCCCATTGGCCCCTGCTCCACCTTGGCCGGGAAAATCTTCACGCGCTTGCCATCGAAGGTCGTCCACGTCCCCGGCCACGGCTCGTAGGCGCGAATGCGCCGGGCCAGCCGCCCGGCGTCCCACGTCCAGTCGATCCGCCCGTGCTCGCGCTCCAGCTTCGGCGCGTAGGTCGTCCGCGTGTCGTCCTGGGGCGTCCGGGTGGCAGTTCCGTCCAGGATTCCGGGTAAGGCCTGCGCCAAGGCTTCGGCCGCCAAATCCGCCATCCGGTCGTGCAGTGAGCCTCCGGTTTCCTCCGCACCGATCGGCATGGCCAGCGCGTGAATGATGTCGCCGGCATCGAGCTTCGGCACCATGTGCATCACCGTGATGCCGGTCTCCACGTCGCCCTCGTCGATCGCGGCTTGCAGGCAGGAGGCCCCGCGGTGCCGCGGCAGCAGCGAGGCGTGCAGGTTGATGCAGGCGATCCGCGGAATGGCGATGAGGGCCTTTGGCAAGATCTGTCCATAGGCCATCACCACGACCACGTCCGGCGCGAGTGCGCGCAGCTCAATCAAGCTCGCCTCATCGCGGACGCTTTCCGGCTGCAGCACCGGAATGCCCGCCTCCAAAGCCACCCGCTTGATCGGCGGCGGCGTGAGATCGCGATGCCGCCCGGCCGGTTTGTCGGGCTGGGTTACCAACGCCAGCGGTCGCGGCCCGTCCGCGATCAAGCGCCGAAACGCGGGGATCGCGATCTCCCCGCTGCCGAAAAACACCACCCGCGCGTCCTCCTGACTCATGCCACCACCTTCGCAGCTTCCTCATAGACCGGCAGCGACACGATCTTCGAAATGATGTCATTCAGCACTTTCACCGGCGGCTGCGTCGCATCGATGTCCGTCACCATCGACGACGAGTAGTATTCCAGGATCGGCTTCGTTTCCGCCTCATAGGTCGCGATCCGCTGCTGGATCACCCGGTCGGAAGCGTCGTCGATCCGGTTGTCCTTGAGCGCCCGCTTTCTCATGCGGCGCGCCAGTTCCTCGCGATTCGGGCAGGAAAGGTGGAAGACCTGGTGGATTTCCAGGAACTCCGAGATCATCTGCGCCTGCGCCACATTGCGCGGGATGCCGTCCAGCACCAGAAAATCGATGTCCGGCTTGTAAACGTGCGACTCGCGCCAGTTGTCCACCTGGGCCTTCCACAGCTCGATCGTCAATTCGTCCGGCACCAGTTCGCCGCGGCTCGAGTAGTGGACGAAGCGCTGGCCGATCGGCGTGCGCGTGTCGAGCGAGCGGAAGACATCGCCGCACGCGCAATGGAAGAAGCGCGGGATGGAGCCGATGATTTTCCCTTGGGTTCCTTTGCCCGACCCCGGCGCGCCGAGGATCAGGAAGGCTGGACGTTTGATATCGAGTGCCTTCGACATGAGAGGCGTGAAATAAGGACCACGGCAACCTGCCGCAAGCGCTATCTGGCACTCGAAAGCAGCCAGAAAACCGGGAACGGTGCCACCAACGCGGCATCCGCCAGCACCCGCAGCGCATCCATCGAAAAGCGCTCGCGCTGGCGGTTCAGCACGAACAACAGCGCCGTCGCGATCAATACCGCGTAGTAAAACGGCCGCCGCGTCGTCTCCTGGTCGAAGCCCGCGAACGCGATGCACGCCGCGCCCAGCACCGCCAGTGGCAAGGTCAGCGCCAGTTCGTGCGCCGCTTGGTAATCCTCATCGCGCGACTGCCGCGAATGCTCCCAGAAATGGATCGCCGAAATGTTCGCCGCGCACAGCAGGCCGAAGCTCAGCATCTCCCGCGACGTCAGCAGGTGAAAGATGCTTTCCGTGCCGATGTTCAAGTGCGCGAGCATCGCCGTGCCGTAGGAAAACGTCGCCCCGGCCAACAGGTTCCGCAGATGCGGGATCTCGGGATTTCCGGCCGACGCCAGATTCATCGAAAAGAACACGAAGGTCATCACCGCCGCCGGCAGCAGGTAGCCGATTTCCGCCGGCAGCCCGATCAACCGCGACGGCAGCACGAAAAATGCCATGAACACGCAGCCGAGCACCGCCGCCAGCGCCAGCCAGCACAGCTTCTTCTGGTGCCGCTTCACGAATCCATGCCGTTCGCCCAGCCGCGGGTCCTCCGCATGCAACACTTTCACATCCAGCAGGCGGTCCACCACGTAGATCACCCACACCGCCAGCCCCAGTGCCAGATACGACTCCCACTGGAGGAAATCCACCCGCCACGTCCGGGCAAACATCGCCAGCCACACCACGGCGACGACGGGTGCGTCCAAGCTGAGCAAGTTCGGCCAAAGCCAGAAGGGTATGCGGCGATCCGCCATTCGGAGCGCCGGAACTTTCGCGACCGTGCCGCCCTTGGCAAGCCCCCATCCGGTGCTTTTCCCATCGCCAAGCCCCCGCTCGCCGTGCTGCCTTTCCGCCCGTGACCATCGGGGACTGCCGCTTTGCCGCCATCGACTTCGAATCCGCCGGGGCCGCCCGCGGCCGAACCGATGTCCCGGTCCAAGTCGGTCTCGCCACTTGGTCGCCGGCCGGGGGCCACGGCGAGCGATTCATGTCCTACCTCGCCTCGGATGCGCCCATCACCTGGTCCGCGCGCAAGGTCCACGGCATCCGCGACGAAGACCTTCACGGCGCTCCGGCCCTTCTTTCCCTCTGGCCGCAAATGAAGAAGCACCTCGCCGGGGCTGTCGTCGTTGCCCACGGAAAGGGCACGGAGAAGCGGTTCCTGCGAGCCTTTCCCGGCCATGGCTTCGGCCCGTGGGTCGATACCCTGCTGCTTTCCCGCGCCGCTTGGCCCGATCTGCCCGACCACTCCCTTTCCTTCCTCTGCGAAAGCCGCGGACTCGCCCCCATCCTCGCAGCGCACCACCCCGGCGGTCGCTGGCACGATGCCCTCTACGATGCCCTCGCGTCCCTGCTCCTGCTCGAGCATCTCATCGCCGATCACGACCTCGCCGGCCGGCCGCTCGACTCCCTGCTGCGGCCGGACACCGCCGGTTGGCATCGGCTGCGCCGGTAGGGTCGGACGCCCTCGGCCGACCGTTCGAGGGTAGGGCGGACGCCCTCGGCCGACCGCGAATGGTCCCTGGCAGCCCCCCCCAGTGCTTTGCGGACAAGCGGGACGCTTGTCCCTACCTCTCCGGACGAGCGAGAGCGATCATCCCTACCCGGCTCCGCGCTTGATTCCCGCTCTCCCCGCCTCCCATGCTCCGCCGCATGCCGAGCGTGTATGTCGATCTGGGGGAGCGGTCCTATGAAGTCCGCGTGGAAAACGGGCTGCTCGCCCGCGCCGGCGACGCCATCCGCTCCGCCGGACTCGCCGGAAAAGCCGCCATCATCACCGATGAAACCGTCGGCCATTTCCATGCTGCCGCGCTCACGGATGCCCTGGCCGCCGCCGGTTTCACCCCCACCCTGCACACCGTCCACGCTGGCGAAGCCTCGAAGTCGATGGCGCAGGCCGAGGTCCTCTGCTCGTCCCTCGCTGCCGCAGGGCACGATCGCCGCTCCTTTGTGATCGCCCTCGGCGGAGGGGTCGTCGGCGACCTCGCCGGATTCGTTGCCGCCGTCTTCTACCGCGGCATCCCATTCGTCCAAATCCCCACCACCATCGTCGCCCAGGTCGATTCCTCGGTCGGCGGCAAGACCGGCGTCAACCTGCCAGAGGGCAAGAACCTGCTCGGAGCCTTCCACCAACCGCGGCTCGTCATCGTCGATCCCGCCGTGCTCGCCACCCTGCCCGGCCGCGAATATCGCGAGGGCTTCGCCGAGGTCATCAAGCACGCCGCCATCCGCGACGGCAAGATGCTCGCCGACATCGCCGCGCTCGACCCCGCCACCCGCGAGGTCCCCCCCGACCTCATCGCTCGGAACATCGCCATCAAGGCCCGCATCGTCGAAGCGGACGAACACGAGACCCGCGGCCTGCGCGCCTTGCTCAATCTGGGCCACACCATCGGCCATGGCATTGAGGCGGCCGTCCCCTACGGCGAGATGCTCCACGGCGAGGCCATCTCGCTCGGCCTGCGCGCCGCGCTCTATCTATCCGGGAAACACGCCGGCCTTTCCCCCGCCGCCTCAAGGGAGATCCTGGCGCTGCTGGAAAAGTTCCAGCTTCCGCTCGTGCTCGACCCCGCCATCTCCGGCGAGCGCGTGTTGGAAAAACTCGGCCGCGACAAGAAGTTCGAGGCCGGCAAGATCCGCTTCGTCCTTCTTCGCGCCCCCGGCGACGCCTACCTTAGCGACCAAGTCACCCCGGCGGATCTGGCGGAGGCGGTGGGGCATTTGCGCACCCCACTCTAACGCCGCCGCGACCCAGAACCGGGATGAAGTTTGAGGAGGTCGATGCGGAGGTCGTGAAGCTCAACGAGGAGGAACGGGCGTTGGGTTTTCAACCGCAAAGGGACGAGAAAAGACGTGGGATCTGAAAGGTCAGATTCGATATCGGCTGGGGTGGCGCCTGTTATTTGACCACGACCTCGCCGCGCGACTCGCTGTAGATGTAGATCACGTCCACGCCGCGCTCCTCGACCTTCTCCCAGCAGTGCCAGCCGTAGTCGTCGTTCCAGTGAAAGTCGTACGTCCGGACGCGGCGAACCCGCCGGCCGCCTTCCTGGACCGGATGGATCGCCGTCACCCGGCGGACGTGCTTTTCCTCCAGCCCGCCGGTCACCTTCGAACCCTCGGTGATCAGCACGATCTCGATCCGCTCTTGATGGTCCTCGATCAGCAGGTTGATCAGCTTGAGGGCCGATTCCTTGGACAGCGCATGGGTTGGTTCGCCCGCCCAACATACACCGGCCGCCAGCATGGCAGCCCCGACAATCGAACGCAGGGAGTTCATCGTGAGTGAGACTCGCGGACGTGCGGTCTATTCACGGCGATTCCCCACTTTTGTGCCCCCGCTGGTTCCGCGAAAGAGCGAAGCTTTGGTTTGAATCCGCGCAGCCGGTGACTAGGCTGCGCGATTGATGAAAACGCTACTCGCTGCCTTCGTGGCCATCGTCCCCCTTCTCTCTCCGCTGTGGGCGGCGGACTCCGCCAAGGTCACGCTCACCGCCAAAGCCCGGGTGGTCACTTCGGACCACGACTTGCGGGGCAAGTTCGGCAGCACCGCTCAGAAAACGGTGACGCTCAAAGTGACCGTTGCCAATGTCTCCGGAACGCCGCTCGCCGCTTCCGAATTGGCGGGCGATGCCTTGGTCAAACGCGAACGCGACGGTAAGGAAAAGATCGTCAAGGAAACGCTCGGCAAAACCGTAGTGCCCGCGCTGAAGCCGAATGAGAAAGTCGAATTGGAACTCGGCAAGATCACCCTCACCGAACTCGAACGGGGGAAGCAGAAATTCGAGGAGTCACTGGAAGCGTGGAAGCTCACCTGCACGGCCGGACAAGTGCAACTCGGCGTGGTGACGAGCGACAAGCGCTACGAGGAACTCGAGAAATCCGCGGTGGTTCCGAAGGTGAAGGAGGTTCCACAGAATCCCAAGCCAAGGCGGGGCAAGCGGCTGCCGCAGTGACGGGACAATCGGCATTTGCACGCATCCTCCGGCACGGTTAGGACGCGGCCATGAGTGACGCCTACCTCAACCGCTTCTCCGGCATCGGCCGGCTCTACGGAGTGGCCGGCTTGGAGAAATTCCGCCGCGCCCACGTGGCGGTGGTCGGCATCGGCGGCGTCGGCTGTTGGGCCGCGGAGTGCCTGGCGCGCTCTGGCATTGGCAAGGTCACTTTGATCGACGCCGACGACCTGTGCGTCACCAATACCAACCGCCAGATCCACGCGCTGGATGGCACCTACGGAAAGCCCAAGGTCGGCGTGATGGCGCACCGGCTGCGGGCGATCCAGCCGGAGATCGAAGTGACCGAGCGGCACGAATTCCTCTCCGACCGCAACGTGGACGAGTTCCTCGACGGCGGCTTCGACGCGGTGATCGATGCGATCGACGCGGTGCGCGCCAAGTGCGTGCTGCTAGCCAGATGCCGCGAACGCCACGTGCCGGTCATCGCCTGCGGCGGAGCGGGCGGCCGGCGCGATCCATCGCTGATCCGCGTGACCGACCTCGCCCGCACCCGCGACGACGCGCTGCTGATGGCGGTGCGCAAGCGCCTGCGCGAAGAGCACGGCTTCCCCAAGGCGCGGGACGGCGAGAAGGTGCGGAAGTTCAAGATCGAGGCCGTCTATTCCGAAGAGCCGCCGCTCTTCCCGACCTGCGACGGCGGCGTCAGTCACGAGCGGCCGGAGGACTTGCCCAGCGGCCTGCGTTGCGACGCCGGCTACGGCACCGCCACGCACATCACCGCCGTCTTCGGCATGATCGCTGCCGGCCGGGTGCTGGAGATGCTGGTGAGTGACGAGCGGTAGCTTTTCCCCGCCGCGGGTCAGCGAATCCGGAAGGCGACGAAGGCGAAGACGACCAAGCCAACGAGGATCGACATCACCACGAGGACAAGAATCCAGAACCAACGCGGCGTGCGGTAGCGGACGTCCGGCGTCAGGGCCACGATTTCGCGGTACTCCGCCGACAAGACCTTGGAACCCTTAGGGCTGAAGAGGAGGTAAAGGATATAGATCCCGAGGACAGTTCCAATCGGGATGGCAAACATCGACACCGCCGCCACCATCGCCGCGGGAATCCTCGACCACCCCCACAACTGTCGCAAGCCGGTGCCGGAGATCAGCTGAAGCGTGCCGAAACCGACTGCAAACAGCAGCCCCATGGCAGGCGATTCCGCCAGCGAACCGGCCGCGATCGTTTCGATGCTAACGAAGGCAAACGATCCCAGCAGCACCACGCCTCCCAGGATGCAGAGTATCCCGACCGCCTTGATCGAGGCTTCATGCTTGATGTGCCTCTCGCGGATATCCCGGAGGTCCGGGGAAAGCGACGTCGCCGCCACCTCGGTCACCGCCGGGGTCTGGTAGGGGTTCTCGGTCACAGCTCGGATCCTCGCGACGTCTTCAATAGTCCCTCCTCACGAAAATCCATCCGGCGAAGCCGAGGATGATGAGTTCGAAAGCCGTAGAAGTGCCGAAGACGTACCACGCGGAGTGGCGGTCCTCCATTCGCCGGATCGCCCCGGCCAACTTGGGGTCCGGGAGTTCCCCGCTGAGCAGCATGTCGAAGGTCACGCCGGAGAGCAGCGAGTCGCGCTCGGGGAAGCGGATCAGGCGCTTGAGATAGAGCGTGCAGTCGCGGGTCTTGGGCAAGGGCGAAGTGATCGTCTTGGCGATTCCGTGAGCCTTGGCCATGCCCGTGCTCTTCTCCATCTCATTGCCGCTTGTCGCCTCGCCCGTCTTGAAGTCCACCTTCATGCCAGCCTCGGGAAGCAGGTGGGCGGTTTGGTAGAAGAAATTCTCCGTCCACTGGGCAAGCAGGCTGACACCCCAGACCACGCCGGCAGCCAACAAGGCGGCGAGCGTGGACTTCGTCCACACGCCAATCCACACCGCGACGACATAGACGAGGCTGAAGACGAAGGTGACGACCGGTACCGCCCAGAAGAGCGTGAAGTTCCACTCGCCCAAGCGCAGGCCAAGCGAAAGAAAAACGATCAGCGTGAACAGTCCGACCTGAAGCGCGACGAACAGCAAGCCGCCGAAGTACTTCAAGAGAAACAGCCGGATGCGGCCCACCGGCTTCGACATCGAGATGCCAATGGAACCTTCGGCCAGGAATTCGGGAAAGATGTTCGCCGTCGAGATCAGCGCCAAACCGATGGCGAACCACGCCAGCCAGAAGCGGGCGATGATGTCGGTGAAGAGCATCGTGTAGAACGCCGCCGCCTCGGGCTTGCCTTCCTGGAGAATGTCGTTGTCGAACTGCTTCCACCCGAAAAAGACCGACATGCCCTTCTCGTTGAAGCCGATCGACGCGTAGATCAGCGCGACGAACATGGAAATGGCGAGCGCCACCCAGAATAGCCGGCGCGCACGCAGCAACTGGAACGAATCCCACAGGATCGCGAGCGTCGCCCTCATGCGGCCTCCTTTCCAGCCTGCACGGCCTGCAGGAAAATATCCTCCAGCGAAAGCTTCGCCTCGCGGATCTCTCGGATGCCCACGCCGGCTCCTCGCAACAGGTCGATCACCGGCTGGACCGGCACGGCGTCGTCCGCTTGAATGGCGATCAGGTCGCCTTTTACCTCCAGCCCTTCGCGTTCTAGTCCCTCGCGAATCGGCGGCGGGACCGGCCCCACGGTGCGGACTTCATAGCGCCGGCCGCGGCGGGTCAGTTGCGCCACGGTGCCGTTCTCAATGACACGTCCGCGGGAGAGAATGGCGACCTGGTCGGCTACTTGCTCGACCTCGGCCAGCAGGTGGCTGTTGACGAAAACGGTGCGGCCCTCCGCGCGCATGCCCTCGATCATCTTGCGGATCTCGATGCGGCCCTCGGGATCGACGCCATCGGTGGGCTCGTCGAGGAAGACGACGTCGGGCTCATTGACCAAGGCCTGGGCCAAGCCGACGCGCTGGCGCATGCCCTTCGAGTAGGTGGCCAGCTTCTTGTCGCCCCATTCGGCCATGCCGACCCGCTCTAACAAGCCAACCGCTCGCTCGCGGGTGACGTTCCTCGGCACGCCCGCCAGTCCGGCCGAGTAGCCGATGACCTCGCGGCCGGTCAAGTAATCGGGAAAGCGCGCGTGCTCCGGCAGGTAGCCGACGCGGCGCAGGGTTTTGCGGTGGCCGATGGGCTCGCCAAGCATGCGCCCGCGGCACTCCGTGGGGCGGACGATGGTGAGCAGGGACTTCACCAGCGTGCTCTTGCCGGCGCCATTCGGTCCTAACAGTCCGAACACGCTGCCGCGCGGCACTTGAAGCGAGACGCCGGCGAGGGCTTCGAAGCCGCCGTAGCGCTTGCGCAGGTATTCGATCTCGACCGCCGGTCCGTCCATGGTGCGGGGAGTTGAAGCGACGAGGCGCGAGCTTGCCAAGCGGGAAGAACCCAATCCCGGAGGGATTCACACCTTGTCACCCTCACTCGAAGCATTCATCCTCGCCGGACTATGAGCCAGCAGTTACCAAACAGGGCGAACACGTCGTGGCGCACCAACCGCTCAGAAGCTTTGCTGGCACTCTTCATTCGCCCTCATTTCGCGCGGCAGGCGCACATCTAACGTTCACCCGTAAGATATAGTTCAGCTCCACTCCATCATGTCCGAAAACCTTTTTACCACGGAAATCAAGAATCCCAGGGAGTTCGTATTGAACAACGCGCGAAAGCTTGGCTGGTTAATGCTCTTGGGATCCGTGGTCATTGCATTGGTGGCGATCGCATGGCCACTGTGGCGTGCTTCGCAAGGAGCGTCGGCAGCGCTTGTATCGTTTAGAGGGGCTATGGTCGCGGCAGCAGGTTTCGCGATGGCCCCCGGATACATCATTGGCGGGCGACGATTTGTTGCATTGGTTTGGCCGGAGCCAGGTCACGGCCGACTAACAAGCTTTGTCATGGTTGTGGGAACCGTCGTGATTGCCGCAGGGACTTATTGGCTGCTCCGTGCTTGGATCGCGTCGCAGGGATTTGCTGTAGGTCCATGATTCTGGTTTCATCCAGCCGCTCGCCCCCCCACTAACAGTTCGGCAATTACCTATGAAACTCGTGTTGGCATTCCTCGCCATGTCACTGGCTGCCCGAGCTGGCGACATCGAGGCGGCTGTAAAGCACTTCTACGTTGATTTGAAGGCTCTCTCGATTCGCGGGACGGTCGACGGAGACGACGTTGATCGCTGTAGCGAGGTGGTTACGCCGAGCTACAAGGAAGCAATCAATGCTGCTCGCAAAGGGGTGCAAGCGTGGCGGGATGCGGCAAAGCGCGATCCCGAACGATTTGGCAACCTCAAACTGCCGTTAACGGAGGGAGCGATCTTCGCGTGGGTTTATGAGAGTGGTGACTTCGCCCGGATTGAGTCTGTGGTGGAAGCCGGAGATCGAGGCTATGCGAAGGTGCGCATCCGATTGAAGTTGGCCGATGCGAAGGATGATTGGTCAGACCTTCTCATCCTGCATCGCGTGGGTGGACGGTGGTTGATCGATGATATCCTATCCGGCATCGAGGACGCTCATTCGGTCAGTATGCGAGACCGGCTCGTGATCCCGCCACCCAAAGACGCCGAACAAGCCTCGCCATCCGACGGCGACAAACCGTCAAATTGATTCGAGCTTCCGGCGCGGTCTTGGAGGATTACCTCATGACCGAGGACACCGCGATCGAAGATCCTCATTGCGGGCGGGATGCCGAAGTCCCACCGCCGCGGGCTGAAAAGTCTCGCACCGCCGTGAGCCATGGGATGATCTCCCGGCAGCGTTCATTCGCCATGCGCCACCTTCTCCTCCTGCTCGCCCTCCTCTGCCTGTCCTCCTGCGCCCTCTTCCACTCCGGCCCGCCGCCGAAGGCGATGCATGTGATGTATGAGTGGGACGACGACAAGGGCCCGGGAGATATCTCGGTGGAAATCGATCTTTCCTCACAGATCGCCACCTACAGGCGCGGCGACCGGACCATCGGCTGGTCCTTTGTCTCCACCGGCAAGGAAGGCCACTCGACCTCGCCGGGAAGCTACAAGGTCACCGAGATGATGGAGGTGAAACTCTCCGATCGCTATGGCTGGATCACCGATCCCGCGGGGAACGTCAGCAACGGAGACGCCAAGCCAACCACGCCGGTGCCGGAGGGACACACCTATCATCCCGCGGCGATGCAACACTGGATGCGGCTCACCTGGTATGGCGTCGGCATGCACGCCGGTGAAATCCCCCGCCCCGGCGAAGCGGCATCACACGGCTGCATCCGCTTGCCGAAGGACTTCGTGCCGAAGCTTTACGAGGTCGCCAAGGTGGGGACGCCGGTGAAGATCATCAAAACCGGTGTACCGAAGGCCGAGCTACCTCCCCGCGCCCAGGCTTCAGGCAGTCCTCCGGAACACTCGCCGAGCCATCGCCGCGGCGACCAGCGAGACCAGGCGAGCGCCGTAACACGGCAGCCCCGGCAAGTGCGGTGATCGCTCAGCGCATCACTCCTCCAGCGACTTCAGCTCGATGTTCCGGAACCACACGCCCTGCCCTTCCGCTTGGAGCGCGATGTGTCCATAGGACAGCATCATGGGAGCGCCGGCTTTCACCAGCGACTCGGCGGGGGCGATCTTGCAGGCGGGATCGAGCTGCGGCTTTTGGTAACGCAGCACTTCCTTGCCATTCACGCGGTGGATGACCGAGTCGTTGCCATGGACTTCCACCTCGATCTTCACCCATTCGTCGGCGGGGAAGGTCGGCGAGGATGACTCGACGATGTGTTGAACGACCTTCTTGCCGTCGAGTTCGAGGTGGGTGCCCGGAGTGCAGACATTGCCGGTGGGGCGCTTGCCCTTGCCCTCGTCGGCCAGGAACTGGAACTCCATGCTGACCGGAAAGCTCTGGTTGAGCCCCATGCTCTGCGGTGGCTGGGAGTGGATCATCACGCCGCTGTTGAGGTTCACGTAGCCGGGTGCATCGGCCATCATCTTGCCCTCGAAGCGATACTCCATCCGCAGGATGTAGCGGGAGTAGGCGAGGTTCGAGTAGAGGTGGCCATACTGGTTCTCGAACTTGCCATACTTGTCGTAGCTCACCTTGAGGATGCCGTCCTCGACGCGGAAGGTGTCGTGGGGATTCGCGCCGAGCGGGTGCCCGGAAAACTTCGGCGTCCAGCCGGCGAGATCCTTGCCGTTGAACAGCGGCACCCACGGATGGTCGGCGGCGTGGAGCGACGGCAACAGGGCGACAAGCGCGAGCAAGGTGGCTTTCATCATGGGCGCGATGGTGGCTGCTCGCGGCGCCGTGGCAATACCGGGAGCGCGGAATTCATTCCGCCCACCCACTTGGGGGAGCCTTGCCGCCTGAAGACCGGCAGTTAGGCGAACTTACCATCGACCAACCGGCGGATGCCCGCCGGATTCGCCTCCTGAAGTTCGGCAGGCAGGCAGGCGTCGGGGAATCCCTGCCACGCCACGGCGCGCGTGAAGCGGTGGATGGCCATGGTTCCGACGGAAGTACTACGTCCATCGGAGGTCGCCGGAAACGGACCGCCATGGACCATGCTGTGGCAGACTTCGACCCCGGTGGGAAAACCATTGAAGATCAGACGACCGGCCCGCGACTCCAAGGCGGTCACCAGCGACGCGTTCGCGGCGAGTTCCTCGGCGGTACCGTGAACGGTGGCGGTGAGCTGGCCTTCCAGTTCCGGGATCGCCGCTTCAATTTCCTCCAGCGAACCGCGCACGATCAAGGTGCCCGGGCCGAACATTTCGCCGCGCAGGATATCCGCCTCGAGGAAACGGCGTAGCGAAACGCTGAAGACCGCGGGTGCGCCTTGCCCGGCACCGGCGGTTGCGCGGGCAATCGTCTGGACGCCCTCGGTCGAAGCGATCGCCTCGACGGTGTCCGCATAGGCCTGGCAAATGGTCTCGTTCAGCATCGTGCCCGGCGTGGAGGCGGCCACGAGTTCGCGGAGCCGCTCGATGAAGCCGAAGCCCTTGCCTTCCGGCAGGAAAACGAGCCCCGGATTCGTGCAAAACTGGCCAACACCGAGGGTAAGCGAGCCGAAGAACGCCTCGGCCAATGCCGCCTCACCACGCTCGAGCGCACCCGGCAAGATCACCACCGGATTGACCGAGCTCATTTCCGCATACACGGGGATCGGCTGGTCGCGGTTGGCCGCGGCAGCCATCAGGGCGGTGCCGCCACCACGCGATCCGGTGAAACCGACCGCTTGGATGACCGGGTGCTGGACCACGCTGATCCCTACGGTGCGGCCACCACCGTAGAGCAGCGAGAACACGCCCTCGGGCATATTCGCCGAGAGGGCAGCGCGCATCACGGCACCACCGACCAGCTCCGCCACGCCGGGATGGGATTGATGAGCGATCACCACGACCGGGCACCCGGCGGCCAAGGCCGCGGCGGTGTCCCCGCCGGCGACCGAGAAGGCGAGCGGGAAATTGCTCGCACAAAAGACCGCCACCGGGCCGAGCGCACGGTGCATCGAGCGGATGTCCGGCTTCGGCAACGGCTGGCGGTCGGGCTGGGCATGCTCGATGCGGGCATCGACCCACGAGCCTTCCTCGACGAGCGCGGCGAACAGGCGGAGCTGACCGGTGGTGCGAGCCGTCTCGCCACGCAGCCTGGCTTCCGGCAAGCCGGTCTCCTGTGGACCGCGCACGGCAATGTCTTCGGCGATCTTCTCGATCTCGTCCGCGATGGCGCGCAGGAAGGCGCCACGCTGCTTGCCGGGAAGCGTGGAATAAGCGGGGAACGCCTGACCTGCCAGTTCGACGGCCCGGTTCACTTCATCGGTCGTCGCCGCAAAGTAGGCGGGCTCCAGTTTCCCGCCACTGGCGGGATGCATGGCGTGGCCGCAGACGTCGCTGCCGCTGCCGCGGGAAAAGCCGATGATGGAGGTGCCGAGAAGCTGGGTGGTCATGGTGGAGACAAATAAGATGGGTAGCGTTGGCGTGCGGTCAATCCGGTGTCAACGGGACGTCCACAAGTTGGCTAGTGGGCGGAGAATAAGGAGTGTCGACATTCTGTCGACACGGCGTGGACAGAATGTCCACGCTCCTTACCCGCTTCGCGGATAGACGCGTTCACTCATCAAATCGCCGGAGCGGTAGCGAGGGCCTTTTCGATGATCGCGGTGGCCTCGGCGAGTTCCTTGCCTTCCAGTTCCAAGCGCGGGGCACGGACGCGGTTGTTGCCGAACTTGCCGCCGCTGGCGAGGTTCTGCTGGAGCTTGATGAGCTGGACGAACTTCACGACGGTGTCCATCCGCAGCATCGGCAGCATCCAGGTGTAGATCGGCATCGCTTCCTCGATGCGGCCGCTGGTGCCGAGTTCCCACAGCTTCACGTTATGCTTCGGGAAAGCACCGCCCACGCCGGTGATCCAGAAGGTCGCGCCCATGGCGGCACCTTCCAGCGCGCAGTCATCGACGCCCACACCGAGCGCGAGGCGATCACCGCAAACTTCGCGGATGCCGGCGATGCGGCGGGCATCGGTGGAGGACTCCTTCACGGACTCCACGTTCGGCAGTTCGTCGGCGAGTTCCTTGATGTGCGCCGGCGTGAAGTCGGTCTTGTACGCGACCGGGTTGTTGTAGATGATGCAGGGCAGGTCGGTGGCGGAAATGACCGCCTTCATGTGCGCCTTCATTTCCCGCCAATCCGAGGCGTAGAGGTAGGGCGGCAGGACCATCAGGCCGCGGCAGCCGTTGTCCTTGGCGGCCTTGGCGATGTCCACCGCTTCCTTGGTCGAAAGCGCGGCGACACCCGGAATGATCGGCGTATCGGGCAGGGCTTCCACGTAAGTCTTCTGCAGCGCGACCTTTTCCGCGAAGGACAGCGTGGCGCCTTCACCGAGCGAACCGTGGGCGACGATGGCGGTGCAGCCGTTTTCGACCAGCCACTTGCCATGCTCCGCCATGAGCGCGTGGTCGATGGTGTAGTCGGCATTGAACTGCGTGAGGGTGGCAGGCATGACGCCCTTCCAAGTGATGCTCATGTCGGTGTGGTGTGGTGGTGATTCTGTTAGATGGACGATGGAATGCCGTTGCGGAACGGATCGGTGGGATCGAAGTAATAGACGGACTCGCCGGTGACCCAGGCGCGGCCGGTGACGCGCGGCAGGACCTTGCCGTCGCCGATTTCCTCGACCGTGCCGGTGAACACGGTGTCGAGAATGCCGGACTGCCGCCAGACGACGCCGGGCTCGAGTTTTCCGGCGGCATGCAGGCAGGCGAGCTTGGCGCTGGTGCCGGTGCCGCAGGGCGAGCGGTCATAGGCCTTGCCCGGGCACAGGACGAAATTGCGGCTGTCCGAAGTCGCGGGATCGGTCGGCGGCCCGAAGCTCTCGATGTGGTCGATCTCCATGCCGTGATCGCCGGTGATGCTGTTTTTCTCCAGCGCCTGCCGGACGGCCCAGGTGAAACTTGTTAGGGCGTCGAGATTCGCGAACTCCACTGCCGGTCCTTGGCCATCGATCAAGAAGAACCAATTGCCCCCCCAAGCGATGTCGCCTCGCACCGTCCCCCACCCCGGAACCTCCACCGGGACATCGGCGGCTTTCCGGTAACTCGGGACATTCGCCACGGTCACCGAGCGATCGTCATGCACCCGGGCAACCACGACGCCGACGGGCGTATCGATGCGATGATCTCCCGTGCCGATCTTCCCCAGATGCACCAGCGTCGCGGCGAGGCCGACGGTGCCGTGAATGCACATGTTCAAGGTCGAGACGTTGTTGAAAAAGATCACCCCGCAGCAGCAATCCGGCTCGGAGGGCTCGCACAGGAGCGCGCCGACCATCGCGTCGTGGCCGCGCGGTTCATTGCACACGGCGGAGCGCAGCCAGTCATGTTCGGCGGAAAAGCGGGTCGCCTTGTCCCGCATCGTGCCGCCCCCGAGATCCGGCACGCCATCCACGACCACACGGGTGGGCTCGCCTTCGGTGTGGGAATCGATGACTCGGACGCGGGAAACGCTCATGGGTTGATGGTTTTTTAGCATCGGGGTCTAGGCGAAAGGGCTAGCGACCGCCTCCGAATCCGTATAGCAACGGCAGCGTATCCTTTTTGCCAAGATGACGCCGGCCGCCCGACTTCGTAAGACCTTCTTCGATTCCCTCGACGGGATGCCACCGGTGGACAGCCTCTTCGACGCGGTCCCGGACATCGTGTTTTTCGTGAAGGATGCCTTCGGCCGCTACATGGCGGTGAACCAGACCATGGCCACGCGCTGCGGCCTGCCCGACAAGGAATCGGCGATCGGTCTAACGGCCGAGGAACTTTTTCCGCCGCCTCTCGGCGAGGGCTTCGCCGCCCAGGACCGCGAGATTCTCAAGACCGGCCACGGCATCCGCGATCACCTCGAGCTGCACCTCTACCCCGGCGGACGCCGCGGCTGGTGCCTCACCTTCAAGGAAGCGGTGAAGGCCAAGGACGGCCGCATCATCGGCGTGTGCGGGATTTCCCGCGACATGCACGGGCCCCAGGACCGGCAGGAGGACTTCGCCGCGATGTCGAAGGCGATCGAGCACATCCACAAGCACTTCGATGAGCCGCTGCGCCTGCCCCAGCTCGCGGAGATGGCGGGGCTCTCGATCTATCAATTCGACCAGCGCATCCGCGCGCTCTTCCACGTGACCGCCGGCCAGTATCTCGTAAAAGTCCGGATCGATGCCGCCTGCGAGCGGCTCTCGACAACCAATGAGGTCATCGCCCAGATCGCACTGTCCTGCGGCTACTCGGACCAATCGGCCTTTTCCCGGCAATTCAAGCAGGCGGTGGGCATCAGCCCGCTGGCCTACCGGAAGAAGATGCAGGGGTAGTGAGCCAAACGATGTAGGCGACAGCGGTTTCCTTCGGGCCAGCCACCTTCCCGCTTCGCGTCGGTCACTACACGGCGACGGGTCAACCTAACAAGATTACGATTTCTCTCCCCATCGGCAAGGGATCGAAAGGAAACCATGTTCCTCTCGTCCGCGGTCCAGAGGAAAGCATCCGTCCCGGCTCCGAGGCTCCTTCTTCACGAACCAAGTAACGTCCAGAGCCTTATAAAATACGGACTTGGCGAGGATCACCCGCTTCCCTAACAGAAGCGCCTCCCAGCCATGCTCCCCACCCTGCCACTCCCGTCCCGGACCGCGGCACTTGTCCGCGGCCTCATCGCCTGGCTCTGCCTCGCCGGCGGCCTGCACGCCCAGAACATCAGCGCCAGCGTGGCTCCGAATTCCGGCGGCTCCGATTACTTCGTCGACATCAAGAACACTTCCGGCGGCAACTGGTACTTCTATTCGAACCCGACGCCATCGGACGCGCGCATGTCGCGGGTGAACAGCTCGGGCACCTCAGAGACGCCGTGGGGCACGGTGCCGAATTTCGCGCCCGACCCGTCCAGCCAAGTCCAGAACCGGCTCTACAACGGCGAGTTCCTGCGGGTCTATTCGAAGACGGTTCCGGTCAACAACGTCATCGAGATCGAGTTCGCCTACGGACCCTCGGGCACCCGCTACAAGTTCCTGGTGACGGTGACCAACGGCGCGCTGGTGACGTCGATGCCAACCCTCGACCCGAATCCCACCGGAGCCGCGACGGTGCGCTGGCGGGTGAATTTCGACCAGCCGGTCAGCGGGGTGACGGCGGCGAATTTCGCCTTCAACAATCCGGCCAACATCAGCGGACTGTCCATCGCAAGCGTGGTGGCGGACAGCGCGCAGCCGAGCAGCAGTTGGACCATCACGGCCAACACCGGCACCGGCAACGGCATCCTCGGCCTGAACTGGGTGGGCCACGTCTCGGAAAGCCCGAGCGTGCCAAACTCCTTCACCGGCGGGCTCTACGACTTCACCTTCGCCCCGGTGGTCAACACCCAGCCCGTCGGCGGCACGATCAACCGGAACTCGACCCTGACCCTCAGCGTGGGAGCCTCGCTGCGCGGCGGCGGGACGGTGAACTACCAGTGGTATAGCGGGGCGAACTTCGCCACCTCGTCCCTGATCTCCGGTGCCACCTCGGCCAGCTACACGCCGCCGAATTTCGGCGCCACCGGCTCCTTCACCTATTTCTGCAAGGTGTATACGAACGCCTCGACCTACACCTTCAGCAACACCGCGACGATCACGGTGGTGGATCCGCCGTCGATCTTAACCCAACCCAGCGGGGCGATCATCGCCAGCGGTCAAACGAAGCTGCTCACCGTCAGCGCCACCGGCACCGCGCTGAACTACCAGTGGTACCGCGGCACCTCGCCGGACATGTCCAACCCGGTCGGCTCCAACTCGGCGGGCTTCACCACGCCGCAACTGTCCACGAACACCTCCTACTGGGTGCGCGTCAGCAATGCCGGTCCGACTGCCGTGAACAGCGCCACGGCCCAGGTCTCGGTGGTCGGCACCCTGGCCCCCGGAGCCGCGGGCTACAGCGCGCAGGTCAATCAAAACTTCGGCACCGCCTTTGCCGTCACCGCACGCGATTCGGCCAACCAGCCGGTGGCAGGCATCACCGTGTCGTTCACCGCGCCCTCCAGCGGTGCCAGCGGCACCTTCCCCGGCGGCCTGACATCCGCCAATGCCGTGACCAATGCCAGCGGCGTCGCCACGGCCCCAGTCTTCCGGGCGAACACGGTCGCCGGCAGCTACCAGGTCATGGCGAGCTTCAGCGGCGCGCTGGCCTCCAACCTGTCCGTGACCAACCTGCCGGGACCGGCCGCCGCGCTCGACTTCGGCACTCCGCCTCCAGCCACGGTCACCGCCGGACTACCCTTCAGCCCCGCGCCGGTGGTGCGACTGGAGGACGCTTTCGGAAATGTCGTCAGCGGCGACTCATCGAGCCAGGCGACCGTTTCGCTCGGCTCCGGCACTGGCAGCCTGTCAGGCACCCTTTCGGCCACCGCGTCAGCCGGCACCTTCACCTTCGGAAACCTGCGGCATGAGGTCGCCGGCCCGATCACCCTCGCTTTCAGCGCCGGCGGCTTCGGCCTCACTTCCGGCACCGTCACCGTCGTGGCGGGCGCTCCGGCGACCGTCGCGGCCACGGCGGGCGGCGGCCAATCGGTCGCGCCGGGCAGCGTCTTCGGCGCTCCGCTCGAAGCCACCGTGCGCGACGCCTTCAACAACCCGGTGCCGTCCGCCAGCGTCACCTTCACCGCCCCGGCCAGCGGCGCCTCGTGCCGCTTCGGCAACGGCACCACCTCGCAGGTCGTGGCCACCGATGCCGCCGGCAAGGCGACCGCCACGGTGACGAGCAATGCCGTCGCCGGGGCCTACGCCGTTACCGCCGCCGTTTCCGGCACCCCCGGCGCGGACTTCGCGCTGACCAACGAATCCGCCCTCGATGCCTGGCGCTTCGCCGGCTTTGGCACCTACGAAAACACCAGCAGTTCCGGGGACCACGCCACACCCTATCAGGACGGCGTCACCAACCTGGAGAAGTTCGCCTTTAACCTGCCCGCGTCCGCCGCCGAGGCGCTGACCGCCGGCGGATCCGCCGGCCTGCCCGTGTTCTTCCGCGACGGTGCCGGCCCGTGCATCTATCAGCTCGTCCGGCGCAAGGCCGTCGGCAGCCCCGGCATCGCCTACTGGGTGGAAAGCAGCGACGACTTGAGCAACTTCGCCCCACACGACTTGACCGGCGCCGTGGTCGAGTCGATCGACGCGACCTGGGAACGGGTCAGCGTGCCCGTCAATCCGGCCCTCGAGCCGCGCCGCCTGTTCCGCACGACCGTCGCTTACCACGCCGATTTCAACCACGGCCCTGGCGCGGTCTCGCTGCGCGGTCCGGCCGCGTGGATCAACCAGGCCATCCGCCTGACCCCCGCGATCAACGGCCAACTCGGCTCGGTGGTAATGGAGAACGTCGCGAACCCGGTGCAACCCGCCGGCTTCACTGCCCGCTTCCGCGTGAAGATGGGACCGACCAGCTCCGGCACCCCGGCCGATGGCATCAGCTTCTCTGTCGGCGACCTCGGCAGCGCCGCATGGGGCGAAAGCGGGCCCGCCACCGCCGACCACCTGACCGTCGCCTTCGACACCTTCGAAAACAACGCCGGTCCGGGTGCTTCGACCGGAATCCAGCTCCACGTCAACGGCAGCTTCCTGGCCCACTACCCGCTCAATCCTTACACCAACGGCAACTTCACCGACGTCGAGGTCCGCTACGACGCCGCCCAAGGAGTGACGGTGATCTACGGCGGCACCACGGTCCTCGACCGGGTGGCGGTGCCCGGCTTCACGCTGACGCAGGCATCGAAGTACGGCTTCGGCGCCCGGACCGGCGGCCTGAACCAGGAAAACGCCGTCGACGAGGTGATGATCGCGCCGCACTGACGGGTCACTCCCCAACCACGCTCACCACGATCTCCCGCCGGTGCGGGGCGCGGCGGTGCTCAAAGACGAAGATGCCTTGCCAAGTGCCGAGTGCCATGCGGCCGCCGATGATCGGGATGACCTCGCTGGTCCGCGTCAGCGCCATGCGGATATGGCTCGGCATGTCGTCCGGGCCTTCATCGGTGTGGACGAACCACGGTGTGTCTTCCGGCACCAGGCGCTCGAAGAATTCCTCGAGATCCCGCCGCGCGCTCGGGTCGGCATTCTCCATGATCACGAGGCTCGCGGAGGTGTGGCGGACGAAGACGGTGACCGTTCCGGTCTTGATGCCACTGCGCTGGATGATGGCCGCGACTTCGGCGGTGATCTGATAGGTCCCCTTGCCGCGGGTGCGGATTTCGAAGGCGTCGGCGTGGGCAGGCATGGCCGGGGATATGCCGCGATGACCCGCTTCGCGCAACGATTGTGATCGAATTCCCGCCGTCGCCGGGTAGGACACGCGATGATGAAATCCCGCCTCGCCCCGTTCGCCCTTTTCGCCGTCAGCGCGCTCGCCTCCGCCGCTCCTCTGCCCATTGCCATCGGCACGAACACCGGCGGCAGCGGGAAAAGCGAGGGCATCTACCTGTCGTCCTTCGACCCCGCAAACGGAACCATCGGCGAGGTGAAGCTGGGCGCGAAATACACCAACCCCGGTTTCCTCGCGCTTCATCCGACCCAGCCGCTGCTCTACTCGGTCGGCCGCGCGGAAACGATGCCGCAGGGAAGCTTGGCCGTCTTCAAGTTGGGCGCCGGGCCTTCGCTGGAGTTCCTCACCGAGACCTCGTCGCAGGGAGTGAATCCCTGCCACCTCGCGGTCGATCCCTCCGGCCAGATGCTCGCCACCGCGAACTACAGCGATGGCACGACCACCGCGGTGAAACTCGGCACCGATGGCCTGCCGCAGGGACCCGGATTCGCCCACAAGGTCGCCGGCAACGGCCCTAACAAAAATCGCCAGGAGGGCCCGCACGCCCACGGCGTCTATTTCCGCGGCAAGCACCTCTTGGTTCCCGACCTCGGCCTCGACAAGGTGCTGACCTACACTTTGAACCCCGCGACCGCGAAGCCGATCGGCGACGTTGAACCCGCCTCATCGGCATCCGCTCCGGGAGCCGGTCCGCGCCACCTCGACTTCTCGCCGGATGGCAA
>CBKZPU010000008.1:0-62611 GCA_966696705.1 uncultured Verrucomicrobiaceae bacterium
ATTCCGGCGCCTCCAGCGGCGGCAGCGGCTGCAATTCCGCGATCGAGGGCGGAAGGCCAGGCCACGAGGAACGTTCGCATGCCGCGCCCGAGATCAGGGCCACCATGACGGGAATCCACGGCAAAGTGTGCGACGTCGTGGCGACCAACAGCACCACCGCGAGCGGGACCAACAGGAGGATCACGTTCAGTGGCCGGACCTGACGGTAGCCCTCCCGGAGCGCATCGGGAGCCTTGATGTCTGCCGCGGAAGCGACGATGGCGTTGGGATTGACGTCGATCCGTTTCGGCAGGCTGGCCCGCAGCCGCCCGGTAATCTCGTCGGTGCGTTCGAGAAAGGTTTCGGAATCCGGCGAGGTCGTTTCCAGCACGACATAAGGCGTCGCCACATTCGGCAGCTTCCATGACGACGAAGGATCCCGTGATCCGTAGACCGCGTAACGGAAGCTGGAGCGCCCTTCGCCGAGCGCCTGCTCGACCGCCGCGCGGACTTTCCCCAGATCCTCTTCCTCCGGTTGGGAAATCTCCCCGGCAATCTGGATGACCCGGGCGTGGTAGGAGCGGTACGCCGCCTCTTGTTCGATCACGAACTTCGCGAGGACGATCGCTCCGGCGGCAAGCACGCAGGCGATGGCGGAGTTCACTCCTCCGCGAAGCCGGCTTGGTCGTGCCGAGGGATCGGCGGCATAGCCGACCCAAATCAGCCGGGCGGCGAGCAGCGGCGCCGCGATGGCGAGCAGGGCATAGCCAAACAACGCGCTTGTGGTCGTCGGCGACACGCCGGGCGGGTGACCCTTGAAGGTCATGAACCAAAGGACCGCGGCGAGGAGTGATAGCCCGGCCATCACCGGCCAGCAGGCGAGGTTCACGAGCGGCAACCGGTGCGACTCCGGGTGAGTGCCTTCGCGGATGCGCCGCAGGAGCCACCCGCAGCCGATCAGGCCAAGCAACGCCGCCACGCAACCGATTCCCACCAGCAGGGGCGACGTGACGCTCCCCACCACTGCCGCCGCGATTCCGCCAAGCCATAGGCCGAGTGACCAAACAAAGCTGCGGTCCGGAGCCTGCGGTGCCTCGGCGGGCTCTTTCCTCCGATCGGGGGCGCGAGAGGCTCCCTGAACCTCGGTCTTCACCTCGCTGGCGCTCTGCTGCCTCAGCTCGCGCTCCTTCTCCAAGCTCCGAAGCACGATCTCATCGATCCGCGCGTTCACTTCCGCTCGCCGGCTCGGTGCGGGAAAACGGCCGAGCGGCAACTCGCCGGTGAGCATTTCATAAATGACCACGCCGAGGCTGTAAATGTCGGCCCGGTGATCGACGTCGTGCGGCTTCTCATGCTGCTCGGGCGCCATGTAGGCGGCGCTGCCGAGGGCATTGCCCGTGCGGGTGAGGGTGAAGTCGCGGTGCGGATCGCCGATAATGCGGGCGATTCCGAAGTCGGCGATCTTCACTCCGCCCGCCGCGTCTAACAGAATGTTCTCCGGCTTGATGTCGCGGTGCCACACGCCCTGCGCATGGGCCGCTTGGAGCGCGTCGCAAATGCCGGGCACCAGCGCGAGCGCCTGCTCCGGCGTGAAGCGGCCGGCGCGCATCGCTTGCCGTAGGTTCACGCCATCGACGTATTCCATCAACAGATAGAAGAAGCCGTCGCGTTCGCCGTGCTCGAAGACGGTGACGATGTTCGGGTGGTTCAACTTGCCGAGCACCCGCGCTTCACGGGCGAAGCGCTCGGCAAACGCCGGATCGCGGCCGAGTTCCGGCAGCAGGATCTTCAGTGCGACGATGCGATCCAGCGACGGCTGGCGTGCCTTGAAGACCGCGCCCATTCCGCCTTGGCCGATCTTTTCAAGCACCTCCAAGTTCGGAAACGCCGCCGCGACTTCTTCGATCGATGGCACCTCGCGGCCGAATTCGGTTGGATCCTCGGCATCGCGGAGCAAGCACGCCGGACAAAGCCCGCCCGGGGCATGGGCGGGAATCGGAGAATGGCAAACTGGACAGATTTTCGTGGTCACACGAGTTCCAGAAGGAAGGCGCGCCGGAGGTTACGGAAAAAGTGGAGAAAATCACCAATCATCAATCTTCCAATCATCAATCGATCTGTGCCATAGACCGAAGCCATGGACGACACGCCGCGGCCGCCGCGACGCAAGCGCTACTCGGGCAAAAACCCGCGGCGCTTCGAGGACAAGTACAAGGAGCACAACCCGGAGCGCTATGCCGATACCGTGGGCAGGGTGCTGGAGTCGGGCAAGACTCCGGCGGGCATGCACGTGCCCATCATGATGGAGGAGTGCCTCGCGGCGCTGAACCTCGGACCCGGTCTGACGGGCATCGATTGCACGCTTGGCTACGGTGGTCATGCGCGGGAGATGTTGGACCGCATTTCACCCGGAGGCCGCTTGATCGGGCTTGATGTCGATCCGCTCGAGCAACCGAAGACCGAAGCACGGCTGCGCGCCGCCGGCTTCGATGAGGACGCGTTCACGGCGGTGCGCTCGAACTACGCCGGTATCCGCAAGGTGCTGGATGGCCTTGAAATCGACGCTGTCGATTTCATCTTCGCCGACCTCGGCTGCTCCTCGATGCAGTTCGACAATCCGGCGCGCGGCTTCACCTTCAAGGCCGATGGGCCGCTCGACATGCGGATGAATCCGGAACGGGGGATTTCCGCCGCGGAGTGGTTGGCGAAAGTGAAGGAAGCGAAGCTCGCCGAGGCCTTGTTGGAGAATGCCGATGAGCCGCTGGCGGACGAGATTGCCGCCGCACTGGCGGGCAAAAGTTTCTCCACCACGAAGGCCTTGGTCGCCGCGCTCCACGCCGTGCCCGCCGTCGCGAGGCTTGATGCGGATCGCTCCGAGTTGACGGTGCGCCGGGTCTTCCAAGCCATTCGCATCGCCGTGAACGAAGAGTTCTCCTCGCTCGATGCGTTCCTGCGCCAGCTCCCACATTGCCTGAAACCCGGTGGCCGGGTGGCGATCCTGACCTTTCACTCCGGCGAGGACCGTCGGGTGAAGAAGTCGTTCCAAGCCGGCGAGCGCGACGGGACCTACGCGCAAGTCAGCGATGGCGTGATCACCGCTGGTCCGGAGGAACGCCGCAACAACCCGCGCAGCGTTCCGGCGAAGCTCCGTTGGGCGGTTCGGGCGGGTCCACTCGGTTGAGTAGCTTTGCGCGAACAATTGCGTGGGAAATGATCGGCCGGACGCGTAGTGATCGTGTCCGAACCCATGGTCGCGTCCCCCTATTTCTCTTTGCGATGGCTCATCGCCTGGGTCTTGCTGGCGTCAGCGTTGCGGGTATTCGCGTTCGATGCGGCGGCGCATGGCAATATCGTCCTTCATCTCAAGGCCGGTGACCTGAACCAGCCGGACCAGACCCTGGTCACCGAGTGGGGGCCGCTTTCAGCGACGGGCAGCGCCATGCCCACCTTTGTCGCCAGCGATTCCCGCTTCAATGGGCAGCCGGTGGTGCGCTTCGATGGCGATGACGTGCTGAAGAAGTCCTCGGCCAACTACGCGGCACGGACGATCTTTGTCGTCGCCTGCTTGGAAAGCTCGGCCGGCAATCTGGCGGGATTGATTTCGAACGGCGGGGACGGTCTCAACCTGCGCCGTCAGAACACGACATGGTTCTACCGCTCGCCGGGACAGGGAATGGACGGGAACGACTTCGTCGGCAACGGCACGCCGACGGGAACACTGCACGTCAATCAGGTCGCCAGCGGCAGCACCTCGGCGGGACTGGCCCACCTCGTGATGGCGGTTGCCGGCGGGCAAAAGAGCTACGGCAATTTCTGGATCGGCAGCGCCAGCAGCTCGCTCGGACGCTATTGGCACGGCAGCGTCGCGGAGGTCTTGATCTACGACACCGTGCTGGCCCAGGCGGATGTCGATGCCATCGGCTGGTATCTCCAAGGCAAGTATGCGTTGCCGACCAACTTCCCGAGCCAACTGCCGGCACTCGGATTCTCCGCGACGGCGGGTGGCATCGCGTCTAGCAGTGGAGTCCTGTCCACGCCCGGCGTACCGGTGACCCTCGCGTGGAATGTGCAGGACGCGGTCAGCCTTTCGGTCGATCAAGGGGTGCAAGCTTCGACGCCCGTTCTAACAGGTAGTGCGACCGTGAATCCCGTTGTAACCACGACGTACACGCTTTCGGCGACGAATGAGTCGGGCTCCGCGCAGAGATCGATCACCGTTCACATCGGAACGCAAAAGCAGGAGCCCGTCCTCACGGAATTCGTCGCGTCGAATTCCGGCGGACTCCGCGATGAGGATGGCGACAGCCCGGATTGGATCGAAATCCACAATCCGAATCCCTTCGCCATCGATCTCGGCGGTTACCGGCTTCACGACTCGGCGAACCAGTGGGCATTTCCTGACGGGGCCTTGGTGGACGCTGGCGGCTATCGGGTGGTCTTCGCTTCCTCGAAATACCGCGTCCCTCCCGACGGGGAACTGCACACGAACTTCGCCCTCGGCGCGTCGGGAGAATCGCTGTCGCTGCTCACCCCGTCGCTGGTCGCCGTGACCGCCTTCTCGCCGTCGTTTCCCGAACAGCGCGCCAACGTTTCCTACGGCTTGTCCGGCGGCAATGCGGCCTTCTTTGCCACGCCGACGCCGGGTGCCGCCAATGGCCCGCCGCTGGCCGGCTGGGTCCGCGACGTCGAGTTCAGCGCGCCGCGCGGATTTTACAGCGGTTCCTTCCTGCTCGCTCTAACAACCCCGACCCCGGGTGCCGTGATCCGCTACACCACCGATGCCAGCACCCCCACGGAAAGCAATGGCACGGTCTATTCCGGCCCGATCACCGTGAACGCCACGCGCACGATCCGCGCCCGGGCCTTCCTTGCCAATCACCTGCCGTCGCTCACCGGCACCCACAGCTATCTGTTCCTCAACGACGTTCTGGCCAATCAGGTCTATGCCGCCGGGACTGCTCCCCCGGGTTGGCCGGCGGCTTCCGTGAACGGGCAGACCTTCCGCTACGGCTGGAACACCACGCTCAAGTCGCAGTACACCAACCAGCAATTGGTGAATGGCCTGCAACAGATACCGAGCATCTCGATCGTCACCGACCAGCCGAATCTCACCGATCCCGCCACCGGCATCTATGTCAACGGCACTTTGAAGGGAGACACCTGGGAGCGTCCGGCCTCCGTCGAGTATCTCGCCGGGGATGGAAGCCCGGCCTTTCACGTCGACTGCGGCCTGCGGATTCGCGGGGGCGCGAGCCGCAACGATGGCTACCCGAAGCACTCGTTGCGCCTGCACTTCCGCGGCGAGTATGGCGCGAGCTCGATGGTGTTTCCGATCCACGGCGGGGATGGAACGGAGGAGTTCGATACCCTCGACCTGCGGACCGAGCAGAACTACCACTGGGCCAATCAGGCAACGGGCACGGAGAACACCGCGGTGCGCGAGGTCTTCTGCCGTGACCTGATGGGCGCGATGGGCGAATCGACGACGCGCTCCGCCTACGTTCACCTCTACCTCAATGGCCAGTACTGGGGGATCTATCAGACCGAAGAGCGCGCCCAGCAAGACTACGGCGCGACCTATTCCGGCGGAAAGCCGGACGACTACGATGTCATCCAGACCTCGAATCATCCGAACTTCACCTACGAGCTGAACAGCGGGCAGATCGATGCTTGGCAGGCGCTGTGGAATCTTGCCCGCGCCCATCAGGCGAACCCGGCGAACGCCAACTACTTCGTGCTTTCCGGCCGCGATGCGAATGGCGTCCGCAATCCCGCGCTGCCGGTCTATCTCGATCCCGACCACCTGATCGCCTACATGCTGCTGCACTACTACACGGGCGATGGCGACGGGCCGCTGTCGAATTTCCTCAGCATGAACCGCGCGAACAACTGGCGTGGCATGCGCAACCGCCATGGCACGGATGGCTTCCGCTTTTTCGTCCACGATGCCGAGCACACGTTGCAGGCGGGCAGTTGGGTGGACAACCGCGCCAACACCAACGCGCCGAACGGCAGCAATCGCGGGAATTTCACCTACAGCAATCCGGAGTGGATCCACGAGGATCTCACCGGCAACGCGGAGTACCGCATGCGCTTCGCCGATATCGCGCAAAGACATCTCTTCAATGGGGGTGCGATGACGCCGGCTGCCGCCCAAGCAATCTTCGATGCTCGCGCGGCACAGATTGCCCAGGCCATCGTGCCGGATGTCTCGCGCTGGGGTCAGAGCGCCACCAACCACACGCTGGCCCAGTGGAACGCACGGCTGAATCTCATCCGCACGAATTTTTTCCCGGGCCGGCCCGCCACCTTGCTCAATCACCTGCGGACTCGCGGCTTGTTTCCGTCGGTGAATGCGCCGGTCTTTTCCCAGCGCGGCGGCACGGTCGAAAGCGGATACCAGCTCACGTTGAGTTCGGGTGGCCAAACGGGCACGATTTACTACACGCTCGATGGCAGCGACCCGCGGGCAATCGGTGGCGGCATCGCCGGCACGGCCTATGCCGCGGCCATCCCGATCCAGGGACTGGTCATGGTGCGGGCCCGCTTCCGCAGCAGCGGCGGCGTGTGGTCGGCGCTCGATGAGGCCGAGTTCGTCGCTTATCCGCCCGCAGCGGTGGGTGACCTGGTGGTGAGCAAGATTCACTATCATCCGACCAATCCAACCAATGCCGAGGAGGCGGCAGGGTTCAATTCGGATGCGGACTTCGAGTACCTCGAACTGATGAATATCACCCCCGGCACCGTCGAGCTCTCCGGCGTGAGCCTGACCACGGGAGTGACCTTCAGCTTCGCGGATGCCGCCGTTCGCGTGCTGCCGCCCGGCGGTCGCGTGCTGATCGCGGGAAATGCGGACGCGCTGCAATTCCGCCACGGTCCCGGGCTGCCGATCGCGGGCACATTCACCGGCGACCTCAGCAATGGCGGCGAACAACTCCGTCTCGCGAAGGCCAACGGCACCACGCTGCTGCAGTTCACCTACGATGACGTTGCCCCGTGGCCCACGTCGCCGGATGGCGAAGGGTTCGCCCTCGTCCTGAAGGATCCCGGGCTCAACCCGAATCACAATCAGGCCGCGAACTGGCGGGCGAGCACCGCGCTCGGCGGTCGCCCCGGTGAGGCGGATCAGCTCGATCCGGCGACCTGGCGGACGCAGCACTTTGCCGCCGCAGACCTCGCCGATCCGGCAAAGGAAGCCACCGTTTGGGGCGACGAGGCCGACCCCGATGGCGACGGACTCGCGAATCTCGTCGAGATGGCTACCGGCAGCACGCCGACCAGCGCAGCCTCGCGCGAACTTCCGACTGCTTCATGGTGGACCGATCCCGAGACCTCCGCCCGCTACCTGACGCTGACCTGTCGTTTGCGCGAGGAAATGGCGGGCCTGACGATCATCGCCGAGGCTTCCGAAAATCTCACGACCTGGCCGGACGAGCTACCGACCACCGGCACACCAGTGTTTTTGGGAGATGGGATGGTGCGGGTCACCTTCCGGGACACGCAGCCGCTCGGCGAAGCGGAAAACGGCCGCCGCTTCCTGCGCCTGAAAGTGCTGGCGGATTGAGGGCTCGACGGCAGCCGTCCGCTCGCCGCAGCGTGGCAGGGATCATGAAATGCATCCGTCTCTTGTTGGGCAGCCTGCTGGCTGCGTCCTCCTTGGCAGCCGCTCCGCCGAAGCCCATCGATCCCGCCGACTACAAGGGGCCGGTCAAGGTCGCCTGCATCGGCGACAGCATCACGCAGGGTTCGGGAATCTCCGACCCGGCGAGGAACGCCTACCCCGGACAGCTGCAGGCCCTGCTGGGCGACAATTGGAAGGTCGGGAACTTCGGCGTCAGCGGCCGCACGCTATTGAAGAAAGGCGACTATCCCTATTGGAACGAAAAGGCCTATCAGGATGCCCTGGGATCCTCGCCCGACGTGGTGATCATCATGCTCGGCACCAACGACACCAAGCCGCAGAACTGGAAGCATGAGACCGGGTTTTCCGCCGACTACACGGAGCTCGTGAAGTCGTTCCAAGCGTTGGCGAGCAAGCCGCGGATCTACGTCTGCCGCCCGTGCCCGGTGCCCGAGCCCGGCAACTTCGGCATCAACGAGAAGAACAACAAGGAGTGGATCAAGCGCATCGACAAGCTGGCGAAGGACATGAACCTCGGCGTGATCGACATGCACAAGGCGCTTGAGGACAAGCCGCAACTCCTTCCGGATCGCGTGCACCCCAATGTCGAAGGCGCCGGCGAAATGGCGAAGGCGGCCTACGAGGCGCTGACGGGAAAGAAAGCCCCCGAGCCCGTGGCGAAGTAGGGACCACAACGAGCTCGACGAAACGAACGAAACTGAAGTAGCCGGAGAACCCGGTAATCTTGCATCCACGCCTTTCCCTTTCGACGGTTTCGCTCGTTTCGTTGTTCCCTCCATGAAATCCCTCATTGCCATCTATTGCGCGAGTTTTGCCGTTGCCGTCGGGGCACAGGGCGTGCCCGATCCACTCGTCGCGAACGATGGCACGAAGATCACCACCGCCGCCGGGTGGCGCGAGAAGCGGCGGCCGGAGCTGATCGAGTTGTTCACCCGCGAGATGTACGGTCGCAATCCCGGCCGGCCGGAGAAGATGACCTTCGAGGTCTTCGATCGCGATGAAGCCGCACTGGGTGGCAAGGCCACCCGCCTTCAGATTGCCATCTATCCCGGCGGGAAGCCGAAGCCGCGCATGGACCTGCTGGTCTATGTGCCGAATGGCGCGAAGGGACCGGTTCCCGCCATCCTCGGTCTGAACTTCTGGGGCAATCACGCCATCCACAAGGATCCCGGCATCCGCCTCACCGAAAGCTGGGTCGAGAGCCGAACCTCCTACGCCGATCTAACAGGAGTTCACGATCACCGGGCCACCGGAGCGACGCGCGGGGTCAATGCAAGCCACTGGCCGGTCGAGGAAATCCTTTCCCGCGGTTATGCGCTGGCCACCATGTATCGCGAGGACGTGGCGGCGGACCACGAGCCGTATTTCGCCAGCGGCGTGCAACCGCACTTTCCCGAGCTTCAGCAGGGCGACGACAATTTCGGCGCCATCGGTGCCTGGGCGTGGTCATTGAGCCGGGCCTTGGATGCCTTGGAGAAGGAGCCGCTCATCGATTCAAAACGTGTCGCGGTTTTCGGCTTCTCGCGTTTGGGAAAGGCCGCGCTGTGGGCCGGTGCCAGCGACGAGCGGTTCGCCATGGTGTTGAGCAATGAGTCCGGTGCCGGTGGCGCGAAGCTTTTTCGCCGCGGGGTGGGGGAGAACATCGAGCGCCTGACCTCGGTGTTTCCCCACTGGTACGCGCGGAACTTCAAAAAGTATGCCGGCAAGGACACCGAGCTGCCCTTCGACCAGCACATGGTCATTTCGCTGATCGCACCGCGTCCCTTGTATGTCGGCAGCGCGAAGGAGGACACCTACGCCGATGCCGAGGGCGAGTTCGCCGCCGCCAAGGCCGCGGAGCCGGTGTTCCGTTTGTTAGGCGCGGAAGGCCTTCCCGCGGACACATGGCCACCCGTCGGCACGTCGGTGCAAGGCGGCATCGGCTATCATGTCCGTCCTGGCAAGCACGACGTGCTGCCCTTCGATTGGCAGCAGTATCTTTCCTTCGCCGACAAGCACCTGAAGCCGCGTTAGGCGAGCGGCTTCGGTTTGATGTCCAGGCTCATCGCCCGGCAGCGTTGTGAGGTCAGCCACAGGCTAAGGGCGACGAATATCGCTGCGATAGCGAGCGACGCCGAAGTCATGATGAATTCGCCCGCCCCGATGCCCACGAAGGCGACGGCCACCGCGATCAGCCCGATCGCGCCGGAAAGGAGCGCGGGCAGCACCCGGCTGATGCCGTGACTCCTGAAAGCAGGTCCGGATACCGCGCGGACCAGCCGGTAAAGGACCGACAGCGGGAACCAAGCCGCCAGGATCAGCCACGGCAATACGACGAACGCCACGAGCCATGAAAAAGGACAGTGTGGGATGATGCCTTTGCGTCCGAGAAGGATCGCCACCGACCACAGGGACGCGATCCATGTGCTCCGGACGATCCACTCCTTGGCGACCGCACGGACCCACTCGCCGGCCGTCACCGGCAGCACGGCAAAGGCAGGGAACAGTCCGAGCTCCGCCGTGTGCATCAAGTCCAACCACGATTGGAAGCAGGAATCCCGGCCCGGCCAACCCGTGAGGATCGCGCCGGCGGCGAGCCCCAGGAAACCGGCGAGCAGCCAGTGTTTGTGGTCGCCGCTCAGAATCCGCGCATCCAGCCAGGGCGTGAGCAAGGCCAGGATCACCATCACGGCGAGCGTGCCGGCCGTCCAACGCGTCCGCGGGAACCACGTCGCGGATTGCTGGCTTCCCAGGCACGAGAGGAAGCGTTGCCGGGGAGAGAACCAGCGCCAAAGGAGACGCTCGAATCGCGGCATGGGACCATCGGGCATGTAGCCCGCCATGCCGAACCACGCGAAGGCGACGTGCTGGCGGATGTTTTGGCGCTGCTCTTCGTCCGCGGATTCCGGAACTTCATCTTCAGCCGGTGCGGCGTCATCGTTCAACTCCGCGGAAGCGGGACCGCCGGGAATCGCGGCCCCAAGAAGGGTGCCAGAAGGTGCCACGCGAAGCTTCCATGCGCTCCTCCATTCCCAGAGCGAAATGACCAGCGCCACGGCCAGAAGACCCAGATGAAGAGAAGGTGCGGGCGTCCCATGGGTGGCCAGCGACCATGGCAAGATTGGCAGCCAGGCCAGACCGGCACCCTTGGCCATGCGCATGGAGAGTTCGCTTTCTCCGGATCCAAGCCAGCCGGTGATGACGGTATAGAAAAAGATCACGACAACACCGGCATGGAGCAGCCCCGTGGAGATCCTGCCGCCGGCCAGCATGAACCCGCTGGACAGCGACAGCGCCGCCGCCGCCAACGCGGTCAAAGCGCTGGTTTGGCCGGCGAAACCGGCTGCCACGCAGGAAAGCAGCAAGGTGACCAGGACGGTGATCACGAGCGCGGGCAGATGCTCCCGGGTTCTCAGCTTCCATGCGGCGGCCGGGGTGGCCGGCGTCCAGTCCAGCAGCCAGCCGTGCAACTGCCAGCGGGACCGCAGCGAGATGGCAAGCAGCGCGCCGATCAGTCCGCTGATCGCGCCGATGCCGGTGCCTCCACCTCCCGTGCCCAAGGAAATTTCGCCGCCATGGGCCAGCAGGCACTGGAGGATGAAAAGGACGAGGATGGTCCCGCCTTGATCGGCCAGCCCCCGTGGCGAGAACCGGCGCTTCCGCCACTTGCGCAGCTTCTGACGCAGCGGCTTTTCCCATGATGGCCGGGCAATCATGGGTGCGCGCCGTGGATGCCCAGCTCCTGGCCGAGCTGGCGGATCAATCCCTCGGGATCCCTGCCCTTGGTCGGCTCGTTGAGGCGGATTTCTCCGCCGCCGACCACCACGATCCGGTCGGCGAAGCGCGCGGCGAGTTCGGGAAGCTGGGTGGTGCAAACAATGCAGCGCCCTCTCGTCGCGGCGGCCCGTGCAAGCTGGCGGAAGGCTTCCATGCCGCGGGCGTCCATGCCGGCGGCGAAGGGTTCGTCGATCAGCCAGATATCAGGATCGGCGCAGTGCAGGGCCAGCAGCACCGCCTTGTATCGTTCCCCGCGGGAGAGCATGTCAACAGACGCAAAAGCTACCTCCAACAATCCCAGCCGCTCCAGCCATTCCTCGAGGTCGATCGGCGGCTCGGCTTCGATTCCCCGCCATAGTTCGGAGAAAATCGCCGCGTTCCGGATGGTATCCGCGCCGCCGAAGTGGAAGCCCTCGCCGGGCAGGAACAGCATCCGCTGCCGCTGGTCCAGCCGCCCGCGATCGAGCCTTTCACCGTCGATCCGGACTTCGCCGCGATCCCAGCCGAGCATTCCGGCGAGACAGCCGAGCAGGGTGGTCTTGCCAGCGCCATTGACACCCAGCACCACGACGATCTCGCCGGCTTCGAAGGCCAAATCGACGTCCCATAGGACTCGTTTCGTTCCGTAGCGCTTTCCCAAGCCGGCGGCTTCCAACAATGGCATGCGCGAGAGACCATGCCTCGCGGCCGGGTGTCAATCGTGGGTATATGTGAAACCGAGATGTGCCGCTTTATCCGGGAACTATCAATATCAGGCACGATGGCCTAATGTCGATTCTTTAGCGTCGCTCGGCATCGAGCCGGTGCTTGCGCGCCAGCAGGATTTCTCGCCGGCTGACCAGGCCGAGCAGCCGTGGTTCTTCGCCGCGTTCCACCACCGGCAGACGGCCGACGGCGTGGAGGATCATCCGGTCCGCGGCTTCGGCGAGAGTGTCATCCGGGTGAACGACGACCGGTCGCTCGACTCCGGCATCGAGGACGCTGGCATCCGGCTCGGTTTGGAGAGCGGCGAGGACGTCGGCGCGGCTGATGACGCCGAGCAGGAGCCCGCCGCCATCAATGATGGGGAGAAGCCGCGCGGTATTCCAGCGGGGCTCGTTTCCGACCATGCGGGCGGCGAGTTCCGCCACGGAAGTAGCGGGAGAAACGGTCAGGGGCTGACGGATCATCGTGTCCGACACGGCCATGCCGAGCAGGGCATCCGGCTCGTAGTCGGCAGGCACCCGGACGCCCTTTCGCGCCAGCTTTTCGGTCATCATCGACTCCCGCATCGCCATCCGCGAGACGAGGACCGCCAAGGCGCAGCCGATCAGCAGGGGCCCGAAGGAAGAAGTTGAGTGAGTGGCTTCGAAGCCGAAGGCCACCGAGGCGAGGAAGGCCCGGGACACCCCGGCGAAGATCGCCGCCATGCCGACAAGCGCGGCCATTCCAATCGGCACGCCCTCGAAACCGGGGATCGCGTGCAGCCCATGGGCGGCCAAGGCACCCGTTACGCCGCCGAGCGTCATCACCGGGGCCAGCGTCCCGCCAGCGGTGCCGCTGCCAAGGCAGAGCGTCCAAGACAAGAACTTGAAGAGAGCCAGCGCCGCGATGGCGGAGACGGCCATTTCACCCGAGAGCAGCGAGCGAAGGTTCTCGTAGCCGGGCCCCAGCGTCCGCGGATCGATCCAGCCAATCATCCCGACGATGAGTCCGCCGAGGGCCGGCCACCACAGCCACGGGATGGGAAGCTTTTCATAAAGGTGCTCAATCGTGTGCAGCGCATAGGTCAGCAGCACCGCGGCGAGGCCGGCGGCAATCCCGATCGCGACCGACGCCATGCTGAGTATCGGCCCCGGAGCCTCGCCGGAGGCCAGCGGGAGCATGGGAAACGGTTCGTTGAAAAGAGCGCGCACGGCCATCGCGCTGCCGGCTGCGAGCGCCACCGGGATCAGGCTGCGGCCGCGAAATTCGAATAGCAGCAGTTCCAGTGCGAGCAGCACTGCTGCCAATGGCGTGCCGAAGACCGCTGCCATGCCGGCCGCGGCCCCGGCGGCGAGCAGGATTTTTCGCTCCGCGGTGCTGCACGGGATGGCTTGGCCGATCAAGGAACCGACGGCGCCGCCGGTGGCAATGATCGGGCCCTCGGCGCCGAATGGCCCGCCGGTGCCAATGGAAACTGCGGTCGAAAGCGGCTTGAGCAGCGCGACTTTCAGCGGAATACGGCTTTGTCCCGTCACCACGCCCTGCATGGCTTCCGGGATCCCGTGACCGCGGACTTCCGGGCATATGTAGCGGGCGATCCAACCGATCAAGAGCCCGCCGGCCGCTGGCACCAGAATCGCCCACGCGCCAAAGGTTGTGAAATCCGGCACCCCATCGTGTGCGCTGGCTTTGCCGTGGAAGCAGAGGTTGGTGATCAGCCAGATCAGCTTCAGCAGACCAATGCCGGCGACCGCGACGATGAGGCCGGTGGCGACCGCCAGAAGGGGCAGCCGCAGGGATTCCGCAGACGACTTCATCAGGCTTCAACCGGCTCCAAGCTCTGGAGCAAGGCCATGATCTCCGGGCGGAGCTGTTGGAGTTCGGCGCGATGCACGTGGGTCAGCACCTCGAGCTTGGCTTCGCCCGCGGCGGAAAGCCGGAGCAGCACCGAACGTCCGTCATTCGGCGAAGGCTGGCGGGTGATGAGTCCCGCGGCTTCCAGGCGCTGGGCCAATTCGACCGCGGTGTTGTGGCGGATACGCAGGCGTTGGGCGAGCCGGCCCACCGAGGCGACCGCCGCGGGACTGGAACGGATCACCAGCAGGGCCTGATGCTGCTGGGGTGTGAGTTTCTCACTTGCCGCGGCGGCCTCGCTGAATTCGAAGAAGCGACGTAGGGCGTATCGAAAGTCTCCAAGGCGGGCATAGTCGGCATCCGTCAGCTTGGAAGAGAGTGTCTTCATCCGGCGCTTGATTTATATCGCCTCACGATACAAGCAAGCCCCAAGTCGCCGCTGGCGGTGTGTGTTTTTCCCTATGAGTTCCCCGTTGGATTGGCTCGGCATCGAGCTGAACGTCGTCAGCAAGCGCGAGAAACTGGTGTCCGCCGTGGGCGGGTTGCTTTCCATCCTGTTCTTAATGGCGATCAGCCGGGCGGGGTTGCATTTGCCCTACAACACCGGCTTGGTCGCCTCGATGGGCGCGAGCGCGGTGCTGCTGTTTGCCGTGCCGCACGGGCAGTTGTCGCAGCCGTGGCCGGTGATTGGCGGCCATTGCCTGGCGGCCTTCATCGGCGTCGCCTGCGCGAAATGGATTGGCACCACCGAACTGGCCGGAGCCTGCGCCGTGGCCCTCTCGATCGGCGTGATGCACCAGCTCAAATGCATCCATCCTCCCGGTGGTGCGACGGCCCTGACGGCGGTGCTCGGTGGGCCGGCGGTGCGCGACCTGGGCTTTCACTTCGTTTATTGCCCGGTGTTCGCGAACTGCCTCGTGATGATCGGCACGGCGATCGTCTTCAATTCCTTCTTCGGCTGGCGTCGCTATCCCGCCGCGTGGAGCCGCAAGGCCGCGCCGCCGGTGGGAAGCACTGCTCCTTCGCACGAGGAGATTGTCGCGGCGCTGCGGCAGCTCGATTCCTTCGTCGATATTTCGGAAGACGACCTCGTCAGCTTGGTCCGGATCATCCACGATGGCAGCAAGGTTCCGGTAGCTCGAGAGGCGGCGAATTCATCCCGGATTCATTCGTGATTCACAATGCGGCGGCCATGATGAGGGCATGAAAGAGGCCAAGCGCGGGATCGTGACCCGGCGGAATTTCCTGCGGTTGATGGCCGCGGGAACCGCCGCGGCCTTTGCCGATGCGCTCTTGATAGAGCCGGGCTGGCTCACGGTCACGCGGTGCGACGTACCCTGCCGGCGCCTGCCTGCCGGTTTGGATGGCCTGCGCATCGGACTGCTGGGGGACTTGCACTTCGAGCCGGATCGCGATGATGCGCTGATCGAGGCCGCGATCGCCCGGGTCAATGCGGAGAAACTCGATCTGATCCTGTTGGCGGGCGACTACGTGACTTCCAGTAGTTCGGTGCTGGCACCGCTGGCGCGCATCCTGGAGAAGGCAAGAGCAAGCCATGGCGTGTTCGCCGTGATGGGGAATCACGACGGCTGGCATGCCGGGCGCGCGTCCACACGGCGGATCTTCGAGAAATCGGGCATCTCATTCCTGATCAACCAGAACAGTCATCTGCAAATCGGCGGCGAAAAGCTCGCGATTGCCGGCACCGACTTCGTGTGGCTCGGCAAGCCGGATCCGCAAGTGACGTTGAAAGGCATCGCAAGACATACCCCGGTGCTCGCGCTGGTGCACGAGCCGGATTACTTCGACGACATGACCGCCCGCCGGGACATCATGCTCCAAGTGTCTGGCCACACCCATGGCGGCCAGTGCCGCGTGCCGGTGACGGGCTATGCTCCGGCCAAGGTGAAATACGGCGAGAAATACATCTACGGCCACCATGCCATCGGAAACTCGAACCTCTTCGTGACCCGCGGCATCGGCACCAGCGGCCTGCGGGTGCGCTTCGCTTGCCCGCCCGAGCTGGCGATCCTGACCCTGCGGGCGGAAGCCGCAGTCTGATAGAAACAAAAAAAACCCGCTGGTGCCGGGGGGAGTGGCAGACAGCGGGTGATCCTGGGGAGCCGGTTTCGGGGGATACCGTCGGGGGGAGACGGGCTGCAAGCTTGGCCGTGGGGGGATCGGCGTCGCTTACGGGGACCATCATGTCCGATTTTCCCCCTGATGCCATTACGCCTTCGCGGACCACGTCATCGCGGAGGCGAGAGCCGCTCCAGGATATTCCGGCGAACCCGCGGCGAAAAGGTCATCATGGGATGCAGCGGGCAGGGTACGCTGAGGTTTTCCGCTCGCTCCCACCGCGAACTGGTGGCGGGCAGGATGACGAGATCGGCGGGTGTGCGGTAGGAAACGACGGGCATGTCGCCGAGCCGGTTCTCGGTCGCCTCCAATCGTGTGAGGAAGTCGCTGCCCGGCCGCATCTGGCGGGCACCTTCGCCATAAAACAGGTGGGCCGCTTTGGTCCCGTGATGCGGGGTGGAGATCGTGAAAAGGCCGTCGCAACGCGTCGCGCCGCCGAGCTCCTGCAGGTAGTAGCGGCTGATCAGCCCGCCCATGCTGAAGCCGATCACCACCACGCGCTCGTTGCCAAAGCGCTGGTCGATTTCCCGCCGCAGTTGTTCCGCCATCACCGGCAGACCGTCGCGGCCGTCGGCGGGCTTGAGCGACGGCACCAGGCACTCCACGCCGCGCTTTTCCAAGTCGTGCCGCAGGAAGCCGAAGCAGCGCCAGTCGTTTTGGAAAATCCCGTGGACCAGCACCACCCGGCGCGCGGGAATCCGGGAAGTTTCGCCACCTTGGGCAAGGGTCGCCGTGAGGAGGGTGGTGGCCAGCAGTTTGCGAAGCATGGCGGAGCAAAGCACGAGTCGAGTCATCGCGGAAGCGGGAAACCGGCCTTGCGCCCCTCGGCGGACTCGGCCACGGTCGCCGGACTCTATGGAAACGATTCCGTCCGACACGCTCGCCAAGATTCTCGAACTCCGCCAAGCCAACGGCCTCGAAGCGACCGAGGCGGCCGTCTATGCCGACCTGGAGAAGTCGAAGTGCAAGTGGACGCTGGTCGATACCCCGCGCTACCGCCGTGCCGGAGCCTCGCCGCTGTGGGTTTCCGGGAAATACCTTTCCTCCTACGGGACCTGCCCGGCCACCGGCGAACCCGATCAAGGCCGGGGCGGTGCCGCCAAGGCTCCCCGTGCCGCGGCCCCCAAGGCCCCCGCTGCCCTCTCCTCGAAAATCGACGAGGCCGCCTTCTATAAGGTGCTCCACGGCAAGGGCTTCCCGGTGAAAATCAGCCAGAACCTGCTCACCGGCGAGATCGAGACCCAGATCCCGGACTCCATTTCGAAGCTCGAACTCCAGTTCAGCGCCATCCCGGCGAACGCGTCCGCCATCCATATCTCCCAGACCTCGCCGCAGATCCAAGTGGCGATGCCGCTCGAGAAGTTCCTCGAGATCGCCGGGATCCGTCCGTGAGGTGGATTCGGGCGCTGTCCCGATTGCGTATTGCCCGCGGCGGCGTGTGGCCCTAGCGTCCGCGCCCCGCCACTCATGAGCGTCCTTTCCGACAAGCCGGTCCGCCTTTACGACACCACCCTGCGCGATGGCACGCAGGGCGAGGGTTTCCAGCTCTCACTGCTCGACAAGCTTCGCATTGCCGAGCGGCTCGACGCCTTCGGCATCGACTACATCGAAGGCGGCTGGCCGGGCTCGAACCCGAAAGACGTCGAGTTTTTCCAAGAGGCGAAGAAGCTGAAGCTCAGCCACGCCAAGCTGGCGGCCTTCGGCTCGACGCGCCGTGCCGACACGCCGGTCGAGAAGGATCCGCAAGTGAAGCTCCTGCTGGATGCGGAAACGCCGGTGGTCACCATCTTCGGCAAAAGCTGGGAGATGCATGTCACCGAAGTGCTGCGCACCACGCCGGAAGAGAACCGCGCGATGATCCGCGACACGGTGGCCTACCTGAAGCGGCACGGTCGCGAGGTCGTCTATGATGCCGAGCATTTCTTCGACGGCTACAAGGACTCGCCCGGACACGCGCTCGGCTCCTTGCAAGCCGCGGCGGAAGGCGGTGCCGACTATCTCGTGCTCTGCGACACCAACGGCGGCACCTTGCCCGACGAGGTGATGGAGATTTGCGCCATCGTGCGCGCCCGCATTCCTCAGGTGCCGGTGGGCATCCACACCCACAACGACTGCGAGCTCGGCGTCGCCAATGCCGTCGCGGCCGTGAAAGGCGGCGCGGTGCAGGTCCAAGGCACCATCAACGGCTACGGCGAACGCACCGGAAATTGCAACCTCACCTCGGTGATCCCGATCCTCCAGCTCAAGATGGACCTGCAGGTCGTGCCCGATTTGACCAAACTCCGGGAACTCTCGTACTTCGTCGACGACGTTTCCAACAACCCGCACTTCGCGCGCGCGCCGTTCGTCGGACGCACCGCCTTCGCTCACAAGGGCGGCATGCACGTCAATGCGGTCCAAAAGCTCGCCCGCAGCTACGAGCACATCGAACCCAAGGCCGTCGGCAACGAGCAGAACATCCTCGTCTCCGAACTCAGCGGCCAGTCGAACATCCTGATCAAGGCCGAGCAGCTCGGCATCCCGCTCGACAAGGGCTCAGCCGAGGCCAAGGCCGTGCTGCAAAAGGTGAAGGAGCTTGAGAATGAGGGCTATGCCTTCGAAGCGGCCGGAGGTTCGCTGGAACTACTGATCCGCCGCGAGCTGGGCCGATATGAGAAGCCCTTCGAGCTGAAGGAATTCCACACCAGCTTCCGCCAGTATCGCGACGGCCATCAACCGGTCTGCGAGGCGACCGTGAAGCTCTACGTCGGCGAAGTCCCGGAATACACGGTGGCCGAAGGCCATGGCGTGGTGAATGCCCTCGACAAGGCGCTGCGCAAGGCGCTGCGGCCGTTCTACCCGGAAATCTCCGATGTCTCGCTGGTGGACTACAAGGTCCGCATCATCGACAGCCACGATGCCACCGCAGCCAAGACCCGCGTGCTCATTGTCTCCACGGATGGTGAGGAAAACTGGGGCACGGTGGGGGTTTCCGAGAACATCATCGAGGCCTCGTGGATCGCACTGGTGGACAGCATCGACCTGTTCCTTCAGCGCCGCCGCGGGATTTGAATGCAAACTCGGGGAAAGACCGCGGCTCCGCGGACGTATGCGGAAGCATGAAACGTCACCTGCTTTCTGCCATCCTGCTTCTCACGGGCCTCGCATCCGCCGGACCGGAGAAACTTTTCAGCGGTCCCAACCTCGATGGCTGGAAGACCCAAGGCGCTTCCTACTGGAGCGTCGCCGACGGCGTTCTAACGGGCCAGAGCGACGACAAGAAGCAGAACTCGGTGCTTTGGTCGGAGAAGAGCTACAAGGACTTCACCGTGGAGCTGGAGTTCCGCTATTCCGGGGACATCGATTCCGGGGTCTTCCTCCGTCACGAGAACGAGCAGATTCAGATCGGCGTGTCCCGCTCGCTGAAGCGCGACATGACCGGTTCGCCCTACATCGGCAGCAAGCGCGGTTACCCGCAGGAGGCCAGCGGCGTGAAAGAGGTGCTCAAGCCGGGTGAGTGGAACCGCATGAAGATCGTGGCGAAGGGCCACACCTATACGGTCACGCTCAACGGCAAGCAGGTCATCGAGTACGTCTCCGACACCGCCAAGGAGTCCGGCCCGATCGGCTTCCAGGTCCACCCGGGGGTGAAGATGAAGATCGAGTTCCGCGACGTGACGGTCAGTCCGCTGGAGTGACCGGCGACTGGCCCAGCGAGTGGATCGACGATGGAGGCCGTCGGTGAGCGGGCGGAGGAACCCGGAGGCCGGGATTCCTCACCCCATCTGCTCCGCCGTGACCACGGCGAGGGCGTGGTCGTCGGGAGTGCGGAAATAGCGCTCCTTGCCGGACACCGGGACGCGGACGATCCAGCAACTGCCGCCGGTGTCGCGGTTAACGAAGACCATGCCGCCACGTTCGAGCACGTCGATGCGGGCGCGCTTGCCCTGCGGGGTGACCCAGAACAGCTCGACGATGTCGTGCAGCGCGTTCGCCACCACCACGGTGTGCGGTTCACCTTCGTGATCCTCATCCGGGCTGGAGGCGACGCTGCCGACTGGCAGCCATTCGACGGCCGAGCGTTCAGAAACCTGGCAGAGCTGGACCAGTTCGGCGTCGCTGAGGGCGGCTTGGTTCCATGCCTTGCGGAATTGCAGCGGAGTCCAGCCGAAGGCCTTGTTGAAGGAGCGGATGAACTGCTCGCGGCTGTTGAAGCCGGAAGCGCGGGCGACCTCCATGACCGACTGGCCGCTGCGCATGAGAAGCGCGCGGGCGAGGGTCAGCCGGTGCATGGTGAGGTGTTCGGCGAAACCGGCGCCGGTGGTCTCCTTCAGGATCCGGATGAGCTGGCGCGGGCTCTTGTCGAAGCGCTTGGCGGCGTCGCCGAGCTTGACCGACTTCTCGAGATTCGGCCGCAGCCATTCGTGAAGCTGGGTGACAAGCTGGTCCTTGCGCGGCGAGCGCTTGGTGCCGCGATCCGGCGCACTTGCGCTGGCGGCGGCCTCGCGGGTGAGCGCGGCGAGTTTCATCGCGGCGGACACGATGATGAGGTCACGCGACCAGCGTTCGCCGCCTTGGCCTTGCACGGACGCCTGGGCCTCTGCGGTGAGTTCGCCGATCTGCTGGTAGATGGCAGGCTCGACCGCGCCAATCACCATGGGTTCGCGACCGGGCAGCTTCAGGCGGATCGTGCCGAGGCCCGGCTCAATGGCGAGCAGGTGGCCGGGGCCGCTGGCGATGCGGCCTTCTTGCTGGGTCCAAAAGGAAACTTTGACAGGGCCGAGGCCGTTTTCCCAGCGGTAGATGAATGCCGGGCCATGGACGGTGATCGCCCCGTTGGCGGCCGACTCGATGGGGGTCACCCGCCATGCCTGCAATTCGGCCCACTGCGGACCGGCGGCATCGAGGACGTTGAGGATGTCTTGATCAGAACTGTGAGCCATTTCAAATCCGCTGTTGGGGGATGAACTGTGACGAACTGAGTCAGAGTCAACAGTTCTCGTCTCCGATGGCAACTTCCCGGCGGGACATATTTCGCACTTTTCGACCTACAAGCGGATTTCACGCCGACTGGCGGTCTGGAATGCCAGTTTTCCTGTCAGCCGCTTGATTTGCCACATGCTCAGGTCTCTTGGTCGGGAGGGCCGGCGGGCGTGCTGCCGCCGCTCATGCCGATGCCGGGAATGACACGCCGGACCAGTTTCTTGAGTCCGCTTTCTCCCGCTTCCAACTCGGTTTCGGCTTGGCGGAGGGCTTTTTCCCATGCCGGAGCGAAGCCCGGAGCCTGCTCGCGCATCAGGCGCACGGCGCTATCCGTGATCTGGGCGTGGCGCAGCTCGGCCTTGCCGGGCTTGGTTTGGAGCGAGGCCAGGCTGACGCGCAGGTTCTCGTTCTGGCGGCGCAGTTCGTCGAGTTCACGCTGCAAGGTCTCGTTGCCTTGGGCGTTGATCTTGAGCTGGGTATTCAGATGACCCTGAAGTTCGCGAAGCTCGTTTTCCAGCTTCCGGATGTCGCGGCCAAGGACGCGGCGGGCAGAAAAGCCGGACTTCCATGTGACGAAGGTGACGGCGAGCCCCGCGATGAGGCCGATAAGCAATCCGAGCACCAGGGGGTGCTGTTTGAGGTAGTCGATGAATTCCATGAGAAAAGCGGGGCGCTAGTTCGGTGCCTGCGGTTTCGGGGCGACGGGTGGCTTCGCCGCGGGGCGCGGTGTCGAGGATGGGGGTGGTGCCGGAGCTTGGGGCGACGTCGATGCCGGTGTTTGGGCAGGGCCGAGGGCGGCGAGCACGCGGTCGGTCAGGTCGTTCGCTTTTTTGGCGTAGAGGAGCAGGGGAACGCCGGTGTTGGTGTTGCCGGAGGCATCCAGCACCCAGTCGTAGCCTTCTTCCTTGGCCATCTGTTCGGCGGTGCCGTGGATGATGGCAAGCCGCTGTTTCATGCCGGCGACCGCTTCGCTGTCGATTTCCCGCATCCGCTCGGCGCGAAAGCTCTCGAAGTCTTCCCGCACTGACTTCGCCTCCTGAAGCTTGATCGTGTATTCGCGGACGAGGCGCTTGCGGGTCTCGGCGTCGATTTTCGGCGGGTTCTCGGTGAGTGCCTTCCATCGGAGTTGGAGGTCGGCGGAGAGTTCGTTGTAGGTAGCCAAGCGGCTGTCGCGGTCGATCTCGGCCTTCTTGGCATTGGTCTCCGCGGTTGCGCGCACCGTGCTCTCAAGCTTGTTGAAGACCTCGGATACCCGGATCACGGCGACGCGTGGTGCTTGGGCGTCGGCCGCGGCGGCGGAAAGGGCGAGGGCTACGGCGGCGGCGATTTTCATCATCTTCGGGACGGATCATGCACGCGCCGCGGGAGGCTGTCCAGTGCCCCGCCGGTGGCCCATTCGGCAGCGTTTCCTCAAGACTCCGGCAAGACGCCCGGTCTATCTTGGCAGCGTGACCCAAGGCAAACAGCGTGTGGTCGTCCTCGGCGGCGGCGTCATCGGATTGTGTTCCGCATACTATGCGTTGAAGCGCGGCTTGGCGGTCACGGTCATCGAACGCGAGGCGGCCGGTGGTGACAACTGCTCGATGGGCAATGCCGGCATGATCGTGCCGAGCCACTTCATCCCGCTGGCCGCGCCGGGGATGATCGCCAAGGGCTTGCGCTGGATGTTCAATGCCGAAAGCCCGTTTTACATCCGGCCGCGGCTTGATCCGGCGCTGGTTCGCTGGGCCTGGCTGTTTTACCGCCACTCGACCGAGCGGCACGTGGCGGAGTCGCGCGAGCTGCTGCGGGACTTGAATCTGGAAAGCCGCCGGCTTTTTACCGAACTGGCGGAGGAGGAAGACTTCGGGCTCGCGAAGCGCGGGATGCTAATGCTGTGCAAGACGGCAAAGGGCCTCGACGAGGAAGCGGCGGTTGGCGCGGCCGCGCGCGAGATCGGGATTGAAGCCGAAGTGCTCGATGCTGCCGCCACCGCGCGGCTTGACCCGGACATCACGATGGACGTGACCGGATCGGTACATTTCCCGCAGGACTGCCATCTCGATCCGGCGCGGTTCATGGCAGCGATGCGCCGCCGCGTGCTCGCGCTCGGCGGGGAAATCCACAGCGGCGTGGAAATCGATACGATCAAGTCTCGCGACGGGAAAGTGACCGCGCTCAGCGGGGGCGGGCAGCGCTTTGAGGGCGACCAGTTTGTCCTCGCTTGCGGATCGTGGAGTGCCGGACTGCTGCGGCAGGCCGGCCTCAAGCTGCCGCTTCAAGCCGGCAAGGGCTACTCGCTCACGCTGCCGAATCCGCCGGAATTGCCACAGCATTGCTCCATCTTCGTTGAGGCAAAGGTCGCGATCACGCCGATGGGCAGCAGCCTGCGCTTCGCCGGCACGATGGAAGTCGGCGGGCTGGACCTGAGCATCGATCCAGCGCGGGTGCGCGGCATCGTGAAGTCGGTGCACGGCTATTTCCCGAAGTTCTCCGAGCGCGACTTCGAAGGCGTGAAGCCTTGGGCGGGACTGCGTCCGGTGTCACCGGATGGCTTGCCTTATGTGGGCCCGGTGCCGCATTTCCCGAATCTGATCGTCGCCACCGGTCATGCGATGATGGGGCTGAGCCTTGGTCCCGTGACGGGACGACTCGTGGCCGACATGCTGACCTGTGAGAGACCATTCCGCCCGGTCGAGCAGATGGCGGCGGGACGGTTCTAACCGGAAGCGCGGAATTCATTCCGCTGGATGACCAGTTCGCAGGACTTGCGAAGCGGGATAAATCCCTCGCTCCCGGTAAAAGAAAAAGCCGGGGTGTTTCTCCCCGGCTTCTTCGTGATCATTGCTCGGACGGCTCAGGCTTCCTTGCCGCAGCACTGCTTGAATTTCTTGCCGGAACCGCAAGGGCAGGGGGCGTTGCGGTTCGGCTCGCTCGATCCGCCGATGTTGAAGCTCGGCGGGCGACGCTTGGGCAGGTTGATCTTGATCTCGCCGGTGTCGCTCTCCTGAAGCAGCGCGGGGCCGCGGGTGCCCGGTTCCTCGCCGCCATGAAGCTGCTGCGGCACGCCGTGAAGCTGGCGCAGGATGGCTTCGAGGTTGCCGGCGGAGCGGAAGAGATTCTGCAGCGCCTCCTGCTCGATGTTCGACATCAAGGTCTGGAAGAGCTCGTAGGCTTCCACCTTGTATTCGACCAGCGGGTCCTTCTGTCCTTGGGCGCGGAGGTGAACGCCTTCGCGCAGGGCGTCCATGTTGTAAAGGTGCGCCTGCCACTGGCGGTCGATCGCCGCGAGCATCATGCGGCGCTCTTCCATTTCGAGGATCTCCGGCGGGAGTCCGTCAACGCGGTGGGAATAGGCTTCCTTCACGCGGCTCACCAGCGAGTTCGAAATGTCCTCGGCGGTCTTCGTGGTGGCCTCCAAATCCTCGGCGGTGAAGCGGATCGGCAGGGTGGTGTTGACCCAGTGGAGCAGCTCGTTGTAGTCGGGATTCGCCTCGTCGCGATCGGCGAGGAAACCTTCCACCTTCTGCGGGATGACCTTTTCGATGATCTCGTTGACCAAGTCGCGCGGCTCCTCGGTGGTGAGCACTTCGTTGCGATAGCCATAGACGACCTCGCGCTGCTTGTTCATCACGTCGTCGAATTCGAGGACGCGCTTGCGCCACGTGTAGTTGCGCTGTTCGACACGCTTCTGGGCGGTCTCGACCGACTTGTTCAGCCAAGCGTGTTCGAGGGCCTCGCCTTCCTGCATGCCGAAGCGTTCCATCATGGAGGTCATGCGGTCGGCGGCGGCGAAGTTGCGCATCAGGTCATCTTCGAAGGAGATGTAGAACTGGCTGAGGCCCGGGTCGCCCTGGCGGGCGCAACGGCCGCGGAGCTGGCGATCCACGCGGCGCGACTCGTAGCGCTCGGTGCCGATGACGAACAGGCCGCCGAGGTCGGCGACGCCTTCGCCGAGCTTGATGTCGGTGCCGCGGCCCGCCATGTTGGTGGAAATGGTCACCGCGCCGCGCTGGCCGGCGTTGGCGACGATCTCGGCTTCCTGCATGTGGAACTTCGCGTTCAGCACGGTGTGCGGGATCTTGCTGCGCTTGAGCATGCGCGAAACGGTTTCCGAGGCTTCGACCGACGCCGTGCCGACGAGCACCGGTTGGCCCTTGGCATGGGCGTCCTCGATCTTCTTGATGACCGCGTTGTACTTCTCGCGGCGGGTCTTGAAGACCTGGTCGTTCTCGTCCTTGCGCTGGTTCGGCCGGTTGGTCGGGATCGGCAGCACGTCGAGCTTGTAGATGTCGGAGAACTCGGCCGCTTCGGTTTCCGCGGTGCCGGTCATGCCCGCCAGTTTCTCGTAAAGACGGAAGTAGTTCTGGATCGTGATGGTGGCGAAGGTCTGGGTCTCCTTCTCGATGGCGACGCCTTCCTTGGCTTCGACGGCCTGGTGCAGGCCATCCGACCAGCGGCGGCCTGCCATCTTGCGGCCGGTGTTCTCGTCAACGATCACGACCTTGCCTTCCTCGACCACATACTGGACGTCCTTTTCATAGACGCAGTAGGCCTTCAGGAGTTGGGAGATATTGTGCATCTTCTCCGCCTGCGAATCGAGCTTCTGCTGGGCCGCTTCCTTGCGGGCGACCCGCTCTTCATCGGTAAGCGAGGCATCGGTCTCGATGTCGGCGAAGAGGGTGCCGATGTCGGGCAGCACGAACGCTTCCGGATCACCGGGCGAGAGGAACTCGCGGCCCTTTTCCATCAGGTCGGAGTCGTGGCTCTTCTCGTCGATGGTGAAATAGAGTTCTTCCTTCAGCGCGAAGAGTTCCTTCTTCTGGGCGTCCTGATAGAAGGAAAGCTCGGTCTTTTCGATCAGGCGGCGCATGTCCGGCTCCTGCATCATGCGCATGAGCTGGCGGTTGCGCGGCTGGCCGAGCTTCACCTTGAAGAGCGCACGTCCGGCGGTCTCCAGGTCACCGGCTTCCTGCGCCTTCTTCGCCTCGGCCATGAGCTCGTTGCAAAGCACGGTCTGCGCTTTGACGATCTGCTCGACCAGCGGCTTGTACTTGTCGAACTGGTGGCTCGAGACCGACGACGGACCGGAAATGATCAGCGGCGTGCGCGCTTCGTCGATGAGGATCGAGTCCACTTCGTCGATGATCGCGAAGTAGTGGCCGTGCTGGACCTGCTCGTCCTTGGTGGACGCCATGCCGTTGTCGCGCAGGTAGTCGAAGCCGAACTCCGAGTTGGTGCCGTAGGTGATGTCGCAGCCGTAGTGCTCGCGACGGTCCCACGGCGGCATCTGGTTCTGGATGCAGCCGACGGTCAGGCCGAGGAACTTGAAGAGCGAGCCCATCCACTCCGAGTCGCGGCGGGCGAGATAGTCATTGACCGTGATGACGTGGACGCCGAGGCCGGTCAGCGCGTTCAAATAGACAGGCAGGGTGGCGACGAGGGTCTTGCCTTCACCCGTCATCATTTCCGCGATCATCCCGCGGTGCAGGGCGATGCCACCGACGAGCTGGGTGTCGAAATGGACCATCTCCCACTTCAGCGGCTGGTCACAGACGCTGATGGTGCTGCCGCACATGCGGCGGGCGCCGTTTTTCACCACGGCGTAGGCCTCGGGCAGGATCTTCTCGAGGTAAGTGGCGCGGAGCTTGATGAACTCCGGTTCGACCTCGTGAAAGGCGGTCTTGGCGGCTTCGATCGACTCGGCATTGGCCTCGACCTTCGCCGGCAGGTTCGGGAAATCGTCACGCAGGCGCTGGAGCCGGCCATTCATGTAGGCGGCGGCTTCGGCCAAGCCGTCGGCGTCCATGCGCTGGAGCTGCGGCTTGGTGGCGACCTTCAGCTCGTGGTAGCGGGACAAGTAGTCCTGCCACTTGGCGGTCATTTCACGGAGCTTTTCCTCGGGCTCCCGTTGCAGGGCCTCCTCGATTTCCTTGATGCGCTCGACGGTCGGGCGGATCCGGCGCAGTTCGCGCTGGTTCTTCGAGCCGACGATTTTCTGGAGGATCCACTTGATCATTTGAAGGGAAGGTGAGGAGCCGGGTTGCTGCCGGGGCGCACGCCATACACTTGGAAATGGCGGGGTGCAAGCGGCACGGCGGACGGGACTTGCGCCGGTTTGTAGGATTGCCAGGGCTTTTCCCTGCGCCGCCGCGGAGTCGGTCGCTGGTCAGATCTTCATCGCGTTGAAACCGCCGTCCACGACCATTTCGGTGCCGGTGATGAAAGCGCCGGCCTTGTTCGAGGCGAGCAGCAGGGTCGCGCCGATCAGGTCGTCGGGCGAACCGAAGCGGCTCATCGGCGTCTGGCGCAGGATGTCGAGCACGCGGCTTTCATCCAGCACCTTGCGGTTTTGCTCGGCGGGGAAGAAGCCGGGGACCAGCGTGTTGACGCGGATCGAATACTCGGCCCACTCGCGGGCGAGGTTCTTGGAAAGGTTGTGCACCGCCGCCTTGCTCGCGGAGTAGGTGAAGACCCGGGAAAGGGGCACCAAGGCCGACATCGAGCCGAGGTTGATGATCGAGGCCGGGATGCCCTCGTCGATGAAGTATTTGCCGAAGACCTGGCAGGCGCGGAACACCGCGGTCACGTTGGTGTCCATGATGCGCTGGAATTCCTCCTCTTGGATTTCCAGGAAGGGGGTGGGGGAGTTGATGCCCGCACCGTTGACCAGGATATCGACCTTGCCGGAGCGCTCGACGACCTGCTGGACCAACTCCTGGAGGGACTCGCGGGAGGTCACGTCGGCCGGCATGAAATAGCCCGAGCCGCCGAATTCCTCGATTTCGGCGAGGTTGCGCTCGGCCTTTTCGCGGATGCGGCCGACCAGCACGACTTCCGCGCCGGCGTGGGCCAAGCCTTGCGCCATGCAGCCGCAGAGCTCTCCGGTGCCCCCGATGACGACAGCGACTTGCCCCTCGAGGCCGAACAGATCTTTGAAATAGGCAGCGGTTTGCATCGCCGGGAGGTTCTTCACCTCACCGCGCCCCGGCAAGCGGAATGAGCGCGGATGACGGGGCCGTTTCAAGCCCCGTTTTTCCGTCGCGCCGCGCCGAAGATCCCGTATTTCGGCGCAAACAGCAGCGACCCGGCAAACACCAGCGCTTGGGTCAGCACGATGCAGGCGCCGGTGGCACCGTCGAGGTGGTAGCTGAGGAAAATCCCGGTCGCGGTCGAGCCAACCGCCGAGGCGATGGCGATCAGCAGCATCCGGTCAAAGCGGTCGGTCCACAGGTGGGCGATGCAGCCGGGCGTGACCAGCATCGCCACCACCAGGATGATGCCGACGGCCTTCAACGCGACCACGATCGCCAGCGACAGCAGGCACAGCAGCAGGTAGCTCAAGAATCGCTCCCGCAGGCCGAGTACCCGCGCTTGGGCGGGATCGAAGCAGACCAGCAGCAAATCCCGCCGCAGCACGGCGACCGCCGCGATGATCCCGCCGCCGAGCAGGAAGCTTTCCAGCCGCTGCCCGCGGGTGATGCCGAGGATGTTTCCGAACAGGATGTGGTCGAGGTGCAAGTCGGAGGTGGTCCGGCTGAACAGCACGAGTCCGAAGGCGAACAGTCCGGTGAAGACCACGCCCATCACCGTGTCCTCCTTGATCCGGCTGTTTTGCTTGATGAACCCGGTGCCCACCGCGCACAGCAGCCCGGACGCGAAGGCGCCGAAGGCCAGCGACAGGCCGGCCAGATACGCCAGCACGATGCCCGGCAGCACGGCGTGCGAAATGGCGTCGCCCATCAGCGACCAGCCTTTCAGGATGAGAAAGCACGATAGCATCGCGCACATCGCCGCGATCACGCTGCCGACCAGCAGCGCGTCCTGCATGAAGGTGAAGCGCAGCGGCTCAAACAGGTCCATCGGCGTGAGCGGTTTGTTTGGCCCGGCGCTTGGCGGCGAGCAGGCCGTGTTTCGGGGCGAACACGAAGGCGGCGAGGAAGACCAGCGTTTGCAAGGTCACGATGCAGCCGCCGGTGGAGCCGTTGAAGTAGTAGCTCGCATAGGCTCCGATCATGGAGGTGCCCGCGCCCATCAGCGAGGAAACCCGCAGCATGGTGCCGAAGCGGTCGGTCAGCAGGTAGGCCGTCGCGCCGGGGGTGACCAGCATCGCGACCACCAGGCAGGCGCCGACGGTTTGCAAGGCGGCCACCGCGGTGGCGGACAGGAGGGTGAGCAGCAGCAGGTGCAGCCGCCGCACGGGCAGACCCAGCGTTCGTGCCTGATTGGGGTCGAAGCAGAAGAGCATCAGGTCCTTCCATTTCAGGCCCAGCACCACCAGCGTGATCGCGCTGATGATGATGACTTGGAGGATGTCCGGGTCGGAAATACCGAGGATGTTTCCGAAGACGATCGTCTTCAGATCGACCCGCGCCGGGAAGATCGAGATCAGCAGCAGCCCGAGCGCGAAGAAGGTCGTGAAGACGATGCCGATGGTCGCGTCCTCGCGGATCCGGCTTTGGGTCTTCACGAAGGCCATCGCCCCCGCCGCCAGCAGGCCGGCGACAAAGGCCCCGAGTGCAAACGGCAGCCCGGACATGTAAGCCAGCGCCACGCCCGGCACGACCGCATGGGAAAGCGCGTCACCCATCAGCGACCAGCCCTTCAGCGTGACGAACGACGAAAGGAACCCGCACACCCCGCCGATCAGCGCGCTGACCCAGATGGCGCGCAGCATGTAGTCGTAGTGCAGGGGAGTGAGGAGATCGGCGATCACTGTTCTTCTTCCTCCCGCTGCTTGACCAGTTCCTCTCGGCCCTCGCGGTTGGTGTATTCAAGATGGCCGTCCTTGCCGAATACCAGCGGCCGCTCGTCGTCGGTAAGCACGCGCACCGCGCGGCCGTCGTGGTCCTGGATGGTCGATTCCTCGAAGTGGAATTGCCGGAGCACGCCGCCGAAGGCTTTTGTCAGGTTCCGCTCGGTGAACACGTCGGCGGTCGCGCCGTAGGCGAGCACCGTCTTGTTGATCAGCACCACCTGGTCGCAGAATTCCGGCACGCTGCCGAGGTTGTGGGTGGAAACGAGGATGATGCAGCCCGCCTCGCGCAGTTCGCGGAGAAGCGCGATGATCGCTTCCTCGGTCTTCACGTCCACGCCGGTGAACGGCTCGTCCAACAGCACGATCCGCGCCCCTTGGGCGAGCGCACGGGCAAGGAAGACACGCTTCTTTTGCCCGCCGCTCAGCTCGCCGATCTGGCGGTCGCGGAAGTCCCACATCGACACCCGGCGCAGGCTTTCCTCCACCGCGGCCCGGTCCGCGGAACCGGGGATGCGCAGGAAATTCATCGCGCCATAGCGGCCCATCATCGCCACGTCGCGGACATCGACCGGGAACTGCCAATCGACCTCCTCCGACTGCGGCACGTAGGCGACCAGGTTTTCCCTGAGCGCCTCGCGCACCGGCCGGCCATTGATGCGCACCGCACCATGGTCCGGCCGGATGAAGCCCATGATGCTCTTGAAGAGCGTCGATTTCCCGCTGCCATTCACCCCGACCAGGGCGCAGATGGTGCCGCCCTTGAGGTGAAAGGTCGCGTCGCGGAGCGCCCGGTGGCCATTCGAGTAGGCCACCGAAACGGATTCGACATCGAGGGTCAGCGGTTTCACGGGAGAATATCGTGGATGGGCTTGCGGTGGGACGCCGCGGCCACGGTCAGGTCATGGATGGAAGCCTTTCACAATCGTGTCGGCATTCGCCTCCAGCAACTTCAGATAGCTGGGCGCCGGGCCGGACTCGTCGGTCAGCGAATCGACATACAGCACGCCCCCGTAGTGAGCACCGGTTTCCTTGCACACTTGCCGGGCCGGCTTGTCGCTCACCGTGCTTTCGGAAAAGACCACCGGGATCTTGTTGGAGCGGACGCCATCGATGACTTTCTGCACCTGCTGCGGCGTGCCCTGCGCGTCGGCATTGATCGGCCACAGGTAGAGCTGCTTCAGGCCGTAGTTGGCGCAGAGATAAGAAAAGGCGCCCTCGCTGCTGACGAGCCAGCGCTGGTGTTCCGGAATGGAGGACAGCTTCTGTCGCACCGGCTCATCCAGCGCCTTGATCTTGGCGGTGTAGGCGGCGGCGTTGGCATTGTAAGTCGCCTCGTTGGCCGGATCCATTTTCACCAACGCCTTGCGGATGTTCTCCACGTAGATCGCGGCATTGGAGGGCGACATCCAGGCGTGCGGGTTGGGCTTGCCGGTGTAGGGACCTTCGGTGATGCCCATCGGCTGGATGCCTTCGGTCAGCACAGCGCTCGGCACGTCCTTCACGTTCTGGAAGAATTTCTCGAACCACAGCTCGAGGTTCATGCCATTCCACAGCACCAGATCCGCGCCTTGGGCCTTCACGATGTCCTTTGGCGTCGGCTCGTAGCCGTGGATCTCCGAACCGGGCTTGGTGATGGATTCGACCTCGGCGGCATCGCCGGCGACCTCGCGGGCCATGTCGGCGATGATGGTGAAGCTGGTGACCACTTTCTTTTTCCCGCCGGACGAGGCGGCGGGTTTCGGCGGATTGCAGCCGACGAGAAGGGCGGCCCCCATAGCGAGGGCGAGCACGGCGCGGCGCTTCATGAAGCCGGAAGTCACGGCGGGAGCTTGGAGGTAGGGTGTGTTCATCGCAACGTAGAATCTTAGAAGAGGCTAAATTCCAGGTTAAAACTTTTTGCTCACGCCGAGAAACGGGGTCACGTCCGCCGATGCATCGGTCAGGCCAAAGCGCAAACCACCGTCGAGCTGGGTGGTATCGTCCAGCGCGTAGGTGCAGCCGGTGTTGAAATAGGCCTCGGTGTGGTCGTCGGAATCGGCGCTGAAAATGCCGACCAGCTCGAAGAAGGCAGAAAGCTCGTCAGTGACCGGCTGGCAGATGGTGGCGGAATTTACCGAGACGGCGTGATAGCCGCTGCCATCGCCGTCTTCCGCGAAGTCGAGCTGGGTCATCACCGCGCAAGTGAATTGGCCCGGGCCGTCGAAGCTGAAGGGGACGATGATGCCGCCTTCCAGCTTGCCGTTGCCGAGGTCGCTGTTGGCGGTGGGCAATTTGAGGTAGGGCATCACGGCAAAGGCGGTCCCTTCGCTGTCATTGCCCCACAGGTTGCGCTTCAGGCGGACCTCGATGTCGCCGAAGCCTTCCGCACCGCTGTCCTCGTGGGTGTAGAAGGGGATCACGACTTGCAGGTCGGTGGAGGCGTTGAGGCCGTATTTGGCATTCAGTTCGCCAAGCGTAACGCTGTCGTCGTCGCCATCGCGGGTCCACGCCACGGCTTCCATCTCGAATTGGAAATGCCCGGCATCGACGGTGTAGGCGCTTTCGGTGGTATCAGGGCGGTCGGTGCTGAGCGGCCGGAGTTCCTGTGCGGCGAGCGGCGAACAGCAGGCGAGCAGGAGCAGGCGGTGGATTGAGTTAGTCATCGCGGAAAAAATTAGCCGAGGCTAAATTTGCGACGCAAGCCCCAATTCCTAACAATTCTGCCGCGCCGTCTCAGTCGTGCAGCAACTCCGCCGCCAACCAGCGCTCGAAGGCGGCGTGGTCGTTCAGGTCGTACTGCCACGAGCGGAACCCGAGTTTCCTGCCGGTCTCGATGTTTGCGGGCAGGTCATCGATGTAGCGCGTTTCCGCCGGCTTCAAGCCGTGGGCTGCGATCGCGTGGCGGTAAATCTCCGGCTCCGGCTTGATCGATCCGGTCTCGTAGGACAGCACCGCCCCGCCGAAGTGGCGGAAGATCTCATAGGTCTCGAAGATCCAAGGACAGTGGATGCCGTTGGTGTTCGAAAACAGGATCAGCCGGTGACCATTGGCGGCGAGACTCTCGACCACCTGCCACATCGGCAAATTGGGCGTGAAGATGTTCCGCCAAGCTTGGAGAAAGTCCGCCTCGCCGACAGTTGAGCCCAAACGCTCGATTGCCCACGGAACATAATCAGCCACCGAAATCCGCCCGCCTTCGAAGTCGTCCTTCTTTTCTAACAAAACCGACAAGCGCTCGTTCGCATCCGCCGTGTCCGGCGGCAGCAGCTTGGCGAGCGAGGGCTCGAAGTGGAAATCGAGGAGCACCTTGCCGATGTCGAAGAGGAAGGTCATGGGGCAGCGGGACGCTGAAGTGCCAAAGGAGAAGTGCCAAGTGCCGAGAAGCCCCGGTGAAATCGGTGTGAAGGGATCGTCGTTTCTCGACGGAATGGCCCGCCCGGGAGCATAAGATGGTGGATGCTGTGCCTTGCGACCACATCAGCCTCCGATGAAATCGGCTCCTGGGTCTATATGTGGGCCTTCGGGTGTTTGGTTGCGTCGGCGATCCTTGTCGTTGTGGCCTTGGGGCTACTGATCTTTGAAAAAGATGGCATTCGCCGGATTGCGGCGGCGAGGGCCGGCCTCAGCTTCGTTCCGTTCTGCTTCACCGCTCACGTCTCCGAGATCGATTTCGTCGCGGTAGCCGGCGATGGCACTCCCGCCAGCGGGCCGTTGTGGGAATCCTTGTTGCTTCCCGGGATTCCGCTCTTTGCGTCGCTGCTGATGATCTGGTGGCGTTTGATCGATCCCATCAGGACGAATTGAACCAAGTGGCCCCAACTGGACTAAGGAGCCAATCGCCCCAGCACATGCCTCGCCGCGGCGATCGCCCCGGCATTCCGGCCGTGCGCGGCGAGCTTGCGCTTCATCCCACGCCACAGGGCGGCGTTGTCGGCGAGGAGGTCGGTGACCGCGGCGCGCATCGTTTCCGGGGTGTCGGCCAAGCGGCCGCCGCCGACCGCCTCTAACAAGCGGAGGTTGCCTTCTTCCTGGCCGGGGACGAGGTGGTGGACCAGCATCGGGCAGCGGGCGGCGAGCGCCTCGTGGACGGTCGCGCCGCCGGCCTTGCCGATGACGAGATGGTGGCTGTTGAGAAGCTGCGGGACCTTTCGCGTCCAGCCCTTGAGCTTCACCCGGCCGGGGAAGGCGTCGCGGATCTCCTTGGCCTTCTTCCACAGGTGGCGGACGTTCTTGCCGAGCACGATGGTGATTTGGGTGCGCGGCGAGGCCTGAAGCACGGCCTTGGCGAAACGCCGGACCTGCAATCGGCGGGAGGTGGTGAAAAACAGCACGCGGAAGGGCTCGCAGGGATCGTCCGCCGCGACCGGCGTGAGCCGGGAAAAGGCGGGATTGACCGGAAAGCCGGTATCGATCACCCGCTCAGCCGGCAGGCCGCCGCGGATCATCGCGTCGCGGGTGTAGGGGTCGGAGACCAGCCACTCGGCGGTCGGGCATTTCAGCCACGCGGCGTTGATCTCGATCGAGTCGGTGACGACCGTGAAGACCCTCGGCGGCTTGGGATTCCCCTCCAGCAGGCGCTCGAGGAAATAGGGGTAGAGCGGGTAGGTGGCGACTACCGCGTCGGGCTGCCAAGTGTCCACCAACTCGCCGAGCTTGCGCTCCGGCTTGCGCATCAGCGGCATGCGCTGCTTGGAGAAATCGACATCGGCGGTGCGCAGGTACACCTGATACCAGATCCGCGGGAAGCGGGTGGTGATGAAGCGGTAGCCATTGCAGATCCAGCGGGTGCTGTGGGGGGCTCCGAGCAGGCAGGGATCGGCGACGCGGGCCTCGGCACCGGCTTCCTGGAGCGCGAGCGCCAGGTTGCGGGCGGCGCTATTGTGGCCTTCGCCGAAGGCGGCAGTGCAAATGAGGATCCGGGAAGGCATCGGCGGGTGGCGCGCGGTTCATAATCCAAAGCATGGCATTGCGTCGAACGGCATTTGCGGTTTTCGTCTGCCGCCGCATGTCCGAGTCCGATCCCAAGCTGCGCGTCGTCGATGACGAGGCCGAGAAGGCTGATGACGGAATCGTACGGCTCAAGGCGGCGGGCACGTCCTTCAACCAAGTCCAGCGCCTCGCCCCGCAGAAGGAGGCCGTCGAGGAATTGGAGCGGTTGGAATCCCAGCCCCGGGTGATCTTCGGGGGCCGCAGCCAGGAGCCCGGCGTCGAGGCGATTCTCGACAAGGAAGAAGTCGTCGAAAACGTCGAGCAACCGTGGGGAATGCGCGATCGGCGGCTGGCGGGGGTGCCTTACGGGTGGTTCGTGCTGGTCCTCGCGGCAGTGGTCGCGGCGGGCATCTGGTCGGTGAACCAGATGCGCAAGGGCGAGCACGAGGTCGCCCAGCGGCTGGCCGAAGTTCGGGAGATGAACGAGGACGAGGCCGCCGAGGAGCGTGCGGCGCGCGATCTGGTCGAGCGGATCGAGCGGGTGGTCCGCGACTACCTCGCGGCGGACACCCTGGAAGAGATCGTCCCGCTGGTGCGCCATCCGGAGCGGGTCAGGCCCTTGATCGAAGAGGAGTGGAAGGTCCGGCCGAAGCGCGCGATGAAATTCGCACGGCTGGCGATGTTCCAGCCCGCCAGCATTCCCGGCGGCACGTTTTGGATCATTCGCGCGGAAACCCGCGACGCGGAGCCGCAGAACCTGATCGTGGAGCAATTGGGCGACACCGACGTGCGCGTGGACTGGGAAACCCACGTCTGCCACCAGCCGATGGATTGGGGCCGCTACATCGCGGAACGTCCCTCCGGAGCCTTGGATTTCCGGGTCTGGGTGACTCCGGACTCGCACTACAGCCACGAGTTTTCGAATGCCGGCCGCTGGCGCTGCTACCGGATCAAGACCCGCGGCTCGGAAGATCACTTGTTCGGCTACGCCCCGGCCGACAGCGACGTCGCACGCGAACTCGACCGCTATTTTCAAAGCACGCCGAATGGGGTGGCCACGGCGATCGTCCGGCTGCGCTTTCCTGCCGGTGGCGGCGCGCCGCGCGGAGTGGTGATCGAGAAATTGGTCGAGCCCCGCTGGATGCATGTTACGGACCCTTCCAAGGACGGCCCTTGATCCCAGCGGCTGGCCCTGCGAGCGTCCCGCCCGCGTGACGGAATCGACAAATCAACCGGACCGGTGGCAACGCTGGCTCTCAGGCACGGCGGTGGGCGCCGGTCTCATGCTTGCATACCAGTATGGCGTGTCGTTGTGGCGGTTGGCCGGCACTACTGGCGGGATGGACAGCGAGTTCAGCAAAATCGCCCGCGGCGAGCACCTGAGCTACCTCATCGGCCAGAATCTCATCGTCCTGGTCGGCTACGCGCTGTTGTGGCTGGCCGCGATTTTCCTGATCCTGCCGGCGGTAGCCACCCTGCGGAAGCGCTTTCCCTCCAAACGGCGTGGTGCCGCGGTAGTGCCCGCCTTGCTCATGGCCTTCGGCATTCACGGCTACTTCGTCGTGCGTCTGATCCATTCCCGGCCGTACTTCATGACCGATGCCGAGTTCGGGCACTGGTATCACCGCTTGCTGGAGCTGCCGCCGGAGTCGTGGCGGCCGTGGGTGAATGGCGCGCTTTTCACGGTGCTGCCGTGGTTGGTGCTCGCCGCCGTGGTCGTCTGGTGGCTGCGGCGATTCGGCCCGCGCGCCCGCTGGGCCGCGGCCGCTGTGCTCGTCACAGGGATCGCGACCGCCGCCGTCTGGCCGCGGGACGGCTACGCCGCGGAAAAAGTCCAAGCCCAAGGCAAGCAGCCGCCGAATATCATCGTCATCGGCTCCGATTCCTTGCGCGGCGACCGCGTCGGCTATTCCGGCTACCGCCCGGTGCGCACCGATGGTCCGGCTGCGGATGGCGTCTCGCCCCACATCGACGCGTGGGCGAAGGATGCCGCACGCTTCGAGCGCTGCTACACGCCGATCGGCTCGACCATGGAGTCCGCGATCAGCATGTTTTCCTCCACGTGGCCGCATACCCACGGCGTCCGCCACATGTTCCCCCGGCGCGAGCAGCTCGCGGCCACCCAGTCGAAAATCCGCACCATGGCCGACGTCCTCGCCGAGCGCGGCTACGACACCGCGGCGATCGGCGACTGGTGCGCGAACTACTACAACCAGATCCCGCTCGGCTTCCGCGACGTCTCGGTTTCCAGTTACGACAACTTCCGCGTCTATGTCAGCCAGGCCGTGCTGCTCGCGCACTTCGTGGTCCCGGTCTATTTCGACAATCCGGTTGGCTACCGGCTCTTCCCGCAACTCGGCTCTTTCGCCCAGTTCGTCACGCCGGATGTCGTCACCCAGCGCGTCGAGGACAAGCTCGCCCGCCAGGCCGCCAGCGGTCGTCCGTTTTTCTGGCACGTCTTCTACTCGTGCAACCACCTCCCGTATCGGGCGGGCACCCGCTTCAAGCGCATGTTCACCGATCCCGCCTACCGGGGCGACAATCAGGACTTCGTGGCCTTCGACATCAACGAATTCGTCAGCGGCACCAACATGGAGGACAAGCTCAAGGCCTTGTCCGAGGCAGACGTCCGCCAGATCCGCGGCCTCTACGACGGCTGCACCCGCGAGTTCGACGACTGCTTCGGTCGCATCCTCGCCGCGCTCAAGAAGGAAGGCCTAGCCGAAAATACCATCGTCGTGATGTGTGCCGATCATGGCGACGATCTTTACGAACCCGGCGTGACGCTTACCCACGGTCTCGGCTTCAATGGCGGCGACCATTGCTCGCATATTCCGATGGCCATCGCCGGTCCCGGCATCAGCGGGAAGTCGCTGCCGGAGCAGATCCGCACCATCGACGTCGCGCCGACGCTACTCGATTTCCTGGGCATCGAAAAACCCGCCGATTGGGAGGGGACGAGCCTTGTCGGCTGGGTCAATGGCACCGAGACACCACGTGACTTGCCGTTCTACGGGGAGACGAGCTTTCCCTACATCCTCTTCCGCGTCCCCGGCGTCGAACGGCCCGCGATGTCGCCGATGGACGAAATGACGACCATCGACCGCGATTACAACTACCACTTCGTCCTGAAGCCGGAATGGGATGGCCCGGTGGTCTTTTCCAAGCAGCGCTGCCTGCGAACCCGGCATTGGAAAGTCGTGGCCACCCCGACCAAGGACGGCCGCCGCCACTACGGGCTCTTCCACCTCGACAGCGATCCTGACTGCCGCCGCGACCTCGCCAGCGGCCGCCCGGAAGTGCTGGAAACCATGAAGCTCGCGCTCGACTCGTGGATTGACGAGCACATCGAGACGCCGATCCACGGGATTTTCCCGCACGGCGAGCCGGAGGGCTGACGCAGAGGCATCGCGGCAGCGGGGATCAGTCGCGGCGGGTCAGCTCGACGAACACGTCCTCGAGCGTGGCGTCCTTCCGGTGCAGGCTGCGCATCGGCCAGCCGTACTGGCTGACCAGTTCGTGGATCCGCTCGCGGGCATCGGTGCCGGAATCGACGAGGATCTCGTAATGTGCCCAGTCCCCGGTCAGCGGCTCGGAGGTCACGCGCTTCACGTGGTCCAGCCGCTGCAGGGCCGGTCCGATGATCGCCAAGTCACCGGAAATCTCGGCATGCACCCGGCCGGCGGCACGCATCCCGGCCACCAGATTCTGCGGGGTGTCCTGCGCCTTGATCTGGCCGCCGTCGATGATGATCACCCGGCCGCAGGTCATCTCCACCTCGTGCAGGATGTGGGTGGAAAGCAGGATCGTGTGCTTCTCGGAGAGCTTCTTGATCAAATCCCGGATCTGCCGGATCTGGTTCGGGTCGAGGCCGTTGGTGGGCTCGTCGAGGATCAGGAGCTGGGGTTCATGGACCAGCGCGTCGGCGAGACCCACGCGCTGGCGGTAGCCCTTGGAAAGGACGCGGATCATTTTGCGGCGGACCGCTTCCAGTCCGCAGATCTCGATCACCTCGTTGACCCGCCGGCGGGCGTCGCGATTGGACAGGCCCTTCAGGGTGGCGCGGTATTTCAGATACTCGCGGACCCGCATGTCGTCATAGAGCGGGACGTTTTCCGGCATGTAGCCGATGCAGCGGCGCGCCTCGAGCGACTGGCGGAAGATGTCGTAGCCCGCGACCCGGGCGCTGCCGGAGGTTGGCGGCAGGTAGCCGGTCAGCATCCGCAGGGTGGTGGTCTTGCCGGCGCCGTTCGGACCCAGGAAGCCGACGATCTCGCCAGGGGCGACGTTGAAATCGATGCCTTTGACCGCCTGGTGGCGGGCGAAGCTCTTGGTCAGTTGCCGGACTTCGATCATGGACGATATGCAGGAAATTCGCCCCGAAATGCGGCCTTGTGCGTTGACGCGTCCGGGGCGGCCTCTTACCTAAGCCCTGCGTGCGAGGGGCCAAGCGGGAATTTCCGCAATCTCCCGCCGGCACCCGAACCTACCGCTCATGAAATCGTCGGTTTCCGCCCGCTTGAATGCGGACCTGTTGGAACAACAATACGCGCTGTGGTGCGCGGATCCACGCTCGGTCGATCCCACATGGTCGGCCTTTTTTGAAGGCTTCGAGCTCGGGGTCGCCCAGCTCAAGCCGCGAGGCGCGGATGGGGCCGCTCCGGTCGCCGCGCCCGCCGCCGCCACGACCAGCGAGACCGACCTCGCGTTCTACGGCAAGGTCGTCAGCCTGGTGTACAATTTCCGAGCCCTCGGCCACACCCAGGCGCACATCAACCCGCTTTCCGAGCGTCCCGAGCGCAACCCGCGGCTCGATATCTCCCAATTCGGCTTCACCGAGGCGGACATGGACCGCGAGGCCTCCAACCCGCTGTTCCGTGACGGCGCGAAGATGAAGCTGCGCGACATGGTCGCCGCGCTGGAAGCCACCTACTCGGGATTCATCGGCTTCGAGTTCACGCACATCCACAACACCACCGTCCGCAACTGGGTCCGCCACCGGATCGAAGGCCACGCGCTGCGCGGAGACGATCCCGCCGACCGCAAGGCCCGCGCGCTCGGCTGGTTGATCGAGGCGGACAGCTTCGAGAATTTCCTCGGCAAGAAGTTCCTCGGCGAGAAGCGCTTCTCGCTCGAGGGCGGCGAAGGCGCGATGGTCGTCCTCAATGCCATCCTTGAGAAATGTCCGTCCGCCGGCGTGCTGGAAATCGAGATGGGCATGGCCCACCGCGGTCGCCTGAACGTGCTCGCGAACTTCGTCCGCAAGTCGCTCACCACGATCCTTTACGAGTTCACTCCGAACTACATGCCCGACCTCGTCGCGGGTGATGGCGACGTGAAGTACCACCTCGGCTATGAGAGCATCCGCGAGCTGCCCGATGGCAAGGTCCGGGTCAGCCTCGCTGCGAACCCGAGCCACCTCGAAGCCGTCAATCCGGTGGTCGAGGGCAAGGCCCGCGCCCGCCAGCGCATCCTGGGCGACGACGGCGTGGCCACCGATCGCAAGCGCGTCCTCCCCATCTTGCTCCACGGTGACGCCGCTTTCGCCGGCCAAGGTCCAGTCGCCGAGTGCCTCAATCTTTCCCAGCTCCCGGGCTATCGCACCGGTGGCACCATCCACCTCATCGTCAACAACCAGATCGGCTTCACCACGATGCCGGCCGATGCCCGTTCGTCCGCCTACGCGACCGACGTGGCGAAGATGATCGAGGCACCGATCCTCCATGTGAACGGCGAGGTGCCGATGGAACTCTACTGGGCCGCCCAGTTCGCCCTCGAGTTCCGCCAGCAATTCGGCCGCGACGTGGTGATCGACATGTATTGCTACCGCCGGCAGGGCCACAACGAGACCGACCAGGCCGCGTTCACCCAGCCGCACATCTACAAGCTGATCCAAGGCCGCGAGACGATCGGCCAGATTTACAAGAAGCAACTCGTCGCCCAAGGCGTGCTGACCCAGGCCGAAGCCGACAAGATCGAGCAGGACATCTGGGATCGCTTCGAGGCCGGTCACGCCAAGATGCTGGAACTCCAGGAAAAGGGCGAGCGCAGCGCCTTCAGCGGCTCCACCGCCGTCGAGCAGATGCCCTACACCCATGCCCCGGTGCCCACCGGCATCGGCCGCGACCTGCTCCAGCACGTCGGCAAGGTCCTCACCACGGTTCCGGAAGGCTTCAACCTGCACCCGACGCTGGCCAAGCGCTTCGTTCCACGCCGTCAGGAAGCGCTGCAGAATGGCGGCCCGATCGACTGGGCCTTCGCCGAGTCGCTCGCGTGGGGTGCCCTCCTTACCGAAGGCCACCAGGTCCGCTTGTCCGGTCAAGACTGCCGTCGCGGCACCTTCTCGCACCGTCACGCGGTGTTCTACGATTCCGAGACGCGCGCCCGCTACATCCCGCTGGAGCACGTCAGCCCGACGCAGGCGAAGTTCTGCGTCTATAATTCGTTCCTCTCGGAGTTCGCCGTGCTCGGCTTCGACTACGGCTACTCGCTCGGTGCGCCGAACATGCTGACCTTGTGGGAAGCCCAGTTCGGTGACTTCTCGAACGGCGCGCAGGTCATCATCGACCAGTTCATCGCCTCCGCCGAGTCGAAGTGGCAGACGCCGTCCGACTTGGTGATGCTTTTGCCGCACGGCTACGAAGGCCAGGGGCCGGAACACTCGAGCGCCCGCCTCGAGCGCTTCCTCCAACTCTGCGCCGGGAAGAACATCATCGTCGGCAACTTCACCACGCCGGCCCAGTATTTCCACGCCCTGCGTCGCCAGAAGATGCGGCCCTTCCGCAAACCGCTCATCCTGATGACGCCGAAGAGCCTGCTGACCCGTCCGGAAGCGGTTTCGCAAGAGGCCGATTTCCTCGAAGGCTCCTGCTTCCAGGAAGTCCTGCCGGATCCGATGCACTTCGAAGATCCGATGTCGGTCGAGCGCGTCGTCTTCTGCTCCGGCAAGGTTTACTACGATCTCGCCGCTTACCGCGAGGAGCACGGCATCAAGAACACCGCCATCCTCCGCGTGGAGCAGCTCTATCCCTTCCACGACGAACTGGTGGCCGCGCTGGTCGGCCAGTACGCCGCCGCGAACAAGTTCGTCTGGTGCCAGGAAGAGCCGCTCAACATGGGTGCCTGGTCCTACATCTTCCCGCGTCTCGAGAAGGTGCTCGATCGCCGCGTCCGCTACGCCGGCCGCAACCGCGCCTCCAGCCCGGCGGCCGGTTCCAAGGCCCAGCACTACAAGGAACACAAGGCCCTGCTCGAAGCCGCGTTCAACGTCTGAGATGGAAAGGGGCGGATGGCAGGTGAAATGCTGCCCGCCTTTCCTCGTCCTATCCGATTTCTTTTTCCTCACTAAAGCCTTCCCCGATGTCTCTCGAAGTCAAAGTCCCCGCCGCCGGCGAATCCATCACCTCCGCCAACGTCGCCCGCTGGCACAAGCAGAACGGTGAAACCGTCCGCAAAGGAGAGGTCCTCGTGACGCTCGAAACCGACAAGGTCTCCAGCGAACTCGAAGCCGCCGCTGATGGCGTCCTCACGATCCTCGTCGGGGAAGGGGAGGAAGTCGCCATCGGCACCCTGATCGCGAAGCTCGAAGGTGGTGCCGCTGCTGCTCAACCGGCCGCTGCGCCTTCTTCTTCTGCTTCGGCTCCTGATGCTCCGACGCCCATCCCAGCAGCTGCCGCGGCTCCAGCAACCGGTCAGGTCCTCGACGTGAAAGTTCCCGCTGCCGGTGAGTCCATCACGTCCGCCAATGTCGGTCGCTGGCACAAGGGCGATGGCTCCGCCGTCTCCAAGGGCGAAGTGCTGGTCACGCTCGAAACCGACAAGGTCTCCAGCGAACTCGAGGCCGAAGCCTCCGGTACCCTCCAGATCCTCGTTCCGGAAGGCAACGAAGTCGCGATCGGCACCGTGGTCGCCCGCATCACTGTCGGCGCAGCTCCCGCCGCCGCTGCACCAGCCCCGGCTCCCGCACCTGCTGCGACGCCCGCGCCGACGACGGCTGCGGTCGTTAAGTCCACGCCGGCTCCTGCGCCTGCACCGGCATCTGCCCCAGCCGCGGCACCCGCTCCGCGCACCTTCGAGCTACCCGCCGTTTCGGCCCCGTCGCAGCCCGCGGCAGCCCCCGTCTCCGACGGCCGCACCACGCGGAAAAAGATGACCATGCTGCGCCGCAAGATCGCGACGCACCTCGTCAATGCCCAGCAGACCGCGGCCATCCTGACCACCTTCAATGAAGCGGACATGTCCGCCGTGATGGACCTGCGCAAGGCCGTGCAGGAAGACTTCCTCAAGAAGCACGGCGTGAAGCTCGGCTTCATGTCCTTTTTCGTGAAGGCCGTGGTGCAGGCGCTGAAGGATGTCCCGCAGCTCAACGCGATGATCGACGGCCAGGACATCGTCGAGAACCACTTCTACGACATCGGCGTGGCGATCGGCACCGAGAAGGGCCTCATCGTCCCGGTCATCCGCGATGCCGATAAGAAGAGCTTCGCCGACATCGAGCGCGACATCATCGCCTACGCCAACAAGGCCAAGGAAGGCAAGATCGCCATCGAGGACCTGCAAGGCGGTGTCTTCACCATCTCCAATGGCGGCACCTACGGCTCGCTGCTCAGCACCCCGATCCTCAACCCGCCGCAGAGCGGCATCCTCGGCATGCACACCATCCAGCAGCGCCCGATGGCCGTGAATGGCCAGGTCGTCATCCGCCCGATGATGTATCTCGCCATGAGCTACGACCACCGCATCGTGGACGGCAAGGAAGCCGTGACCTTCCTGATCCGCATCAAGGAAGGCATCGAGAATCCGACGCGCCTGCTGTTGGAGGTGTAGACTAAGGTTCCCCAGCGTTAATTCCGCTTTCTAACCCAAAGGTGCCCGGCTTTCACGCCGGGCATTTTGGCAAAGCACGCCTCGGAGTCTTCGGGCGATACCTGCGGCTTCGGCTTGCCAATTGGGAGTCGTTTTCGAGGATCATCGTTGTGGTGGCGGAAGTGCGTCGCCGTTAGATCAACTCCTTCGATCCATGTTCGGCATTCGCTTCATCAAGATTCCTCCGACGACTCATGTCATCCAGTATCGTGGCGGCCAAGTGGTGAGAGAAGGGGCGGGGATTTCCTTTTACTACTACTCGCCTACGACGTCGCTCGTAGCCGTGCCGGTAGGCAGCACGGACGTGCCGTTCATTTTCGAGGAGCAGACGGCGGACTATCAGACGGTAAGCCTTCAAGGACAGATCACCTACCGGGTTGCCGATCCCAGAAAGTTGGCGACGCTGATGGATTTCACGCTGGCTCCGCACGGCCGGGGCTATGCTTCGGAGGATCCGGAGAAGCTTCCGCAGCGGGTAGTCAATTTGGTCCACGTGCTGGCTCGGGCGGAGATCGAGAAGCTGCCCTTGCGGCAGGCACTGCGCGCGTCCGAGCCGCTGGTGGCGGCAATCCGTGGAGAGCTCGGCAGGTCGGCGGAGCTATCCGCGCTGGGGCTGGAGGTGCTGGGCCTTTCGCTGCTGGCGATCAAGCCGACGCCGGAAACCGCGCGCGCACTGGAGGCGGAGACCCGCGAGCTCTTGCTGCGCGGGGCCGACGAGGCGATCTACGCGCGGCGCAATGCAGCGGTGGAACAGGAGCGAGCCATCAAGGAAAATGAACTGAACACCGAGATCGCGGTCGAGAACAAGAAGCGCCAGATCCGCGAGACGCAGATGGATGCGGAGCGGGCGGTGCAGGACAAGCAGGCGCAGCTCGAGCGGGCGATGCTGGAAAGCAACATCGGCTTGGAGGAGGAGCGAAAGAAGCTGGTCACCTTGGCCGCGGAGAATTCGCGATCGGAGTCCGACACCCGCGCCTATGGGATCGCGGCGACGATGAAGGCGCTGGCGAGTGCGGACGCATCGGTGCTGCAGGCGCTGGCGACCAGCGGGATGAAGCCGGAGCAGTTGATCGCCTTCGCCTTCCAAGAGCTCGCGGGGCAAGCGGACAAGATCGGCCAGCTTAACATTTCCCCCGACTTGCTGCGGGAACTGCTCGATAAGCCAGCGCGGGCGAAATGAACCGGCTGACGGAAACGAAGCTCATCCTCGTCGTCCGGGCGACCCGTCTGGCGGACCTGAAGGCGCGCTTCGCCACCAAATCGCAGGCCAAGTTCTATGTCACCCGCTTGGGTGGGGACTTCGGGGACTACGAGCGGGAGGACGCGGACTACCAAACGTCGATCATGCGGGCCCAGCAGGTGCTCGGCGCGCTTGGGCGGGTGCAAGTGGTGCAGCGTGCATTTCTGCCGAATTTCGTCTTCGGCCCGGAGGATATCGTGGTGACCCTTGGCCAAGACGGGCTGGTGGCAAACACCTTGAAGTACCTCGATGGCCAACCATTGGTCGGCGTCAATCCGGACCCGAAGCGCTGGGACGGCCAGTTGCTGCCGTTTCGGGTGGAGGACCTCGAGAAAGTAACCCGCGAGGTGCTGCGCAAGGCAAGATCTCATCGCGAGGTGACCATGGCAGAGGCGAAGTTGAACACGGGCTTGAGCTTGTGCGCGGTGAATGATCTCTTCATCGGCATGAAGTCGCACGGCTCCGCGCGCTATCGCATCGCCTTGGGAAAGGATGCCGAAAACCATTCATCGAGCGGAGTGATTGTCTCGACCGGGTTGGGATCGACCGGTTGGTTCAAGAGCCTAATGACCGGTGCGGCGGCGGTGGCAGCGGCATCGGGACAGGCCCGCGATGCGGTGCCGCGAGAGACGGCCTTTCCGTGGGAGTCGGAGCATTTGTTTTTCACGGTGCGCGAGCCGTTTCCCAGCCAGACTACCGGCGCGTCGCTGGTGTTCGGAAAGGTGACCTCCCGGCAACCACTGGTGATCGAGTCGCGGATGGGTGATGGTGGGGTGATCTTCAGCGACGGGATCGAGCAGGATTTTCTCGAGTTCAATTCCGGCTCGAAGGCGACCATTGGCCTTGCTCAGCGACGGGGACGGCTGGTTGTGTGAGCTGTGTGGACTGCGACAGCTATCAGCCATAGAGCGGCTGATCGGGCGACAGGCGCATGCCCAAGTGCCGGCGCAGGTCGTCTTCAAGACGGTTCAACATCGCGAGGGTGGGGCGGGAAGAATTGCCGGACGAGCCCGAGGGCAGCATCGCCTCGCCGGGTGAGGCCGTGATGTTGAGGACGCAAAGGTCCGAGGGACTCAGCAGCCACTCGATCTGCGGGGCGATCCCCGATCTCCACTGCCGGGCGAAATCGGCGGCGGCATCGTGTTTCTCGCCGACGAGGATCCGCGAATTCAGCACCACGTTCATGTTGGGAATATCACTCGCGACGCTGCGGTTGCAAACAAGCGTTCGGCGCTTGCGACGGAGTGCCGGATGCCAGTGCGAATCGCACCTTGGAAGTGCAAGCTGAGTCGTTTCGGGGGCCGAGCGGTCGCCGGATGTTTGGTGTAACGAGCGAAATTCCGGCCCGCTACTTCTGGCGCGTCGGCTGCAATGAAGAGAGGTGCATTGAACAATTGCGGCGGGCTCTGGCTGGTGACGGTGCCGGAGCCCGTCGCCCAAATCCCCCAATCCTGCCATGGATAACCCAATCCCACTGCTCCTGAAGAGGAACTCGCGGAATGGAAGACGCGTGCGTTGATCTTCCAACTAAGGACCGATTTTCCCGATGCCCGTGAAGACCTCTTGGCCAGGCACTGCGGCAAGCGGCTGCGCTGCTGAGGCCCGGGATGAACCTTGTGGCCCTGTTCGCTTCGGCCTCCCTGCTGGTGCGGGGTTCATCGTGACAGGCTTTCGATCGCAGAAGCGACTCCACCCCCACACGCTGGCGGCGTCCCGTTGACTCTCGCACAGGGGTGCCGCCAGCGCTGTCGGCGGGGGCGTTGACGGGGTCGCTCGGACGGACGAACGATCCATGGCATGCGAATTGCGATTTGTTAGGACATGAAGATCGCACCGGCAAACCTGAGACGCTACAAGGACGTGGCGTGGCTTTTGATGAAATATGGAGGACGCGTGGTCTCCGCGGAGGCGAGCTTCTCCGAGGTGTTCGATGGCGATGCCCCCGAGGCTGCGGAAGATGCGACGATACTGGCGAACGATCTGGAGCGCCTGGGGCCCGCCTTCGTGAAGATCGGACAGCTGCTTTCGACGCGGGCGGATCTGCTCCCGCCGCCGTTTCTGGACGCGCTTAGCCGCCTGCAAGATCAGGTGGAGCCAGTTCCCGCCGGGCAGATCAAGGCGGTGATCGAGGAAGAACTGGGGGTACGGATTTCGAAGGCATTCGTGGAGTTCGACGACAAGCCTTTGGCGGCGGCGTCGCTGGGACAGGTCCACGTCGCGGTGCTGCGTGGCGGCAGGCAAGTGGCGGTAAAGGTCCAGCGGCCCGAGATCCGGCAGGAGATCGCCGCCGACTTGGACAGCTTGGAAGAGATCGCCGGCTTCCTCGAAGCACATACCGCCTTCGGGCGGAAGTATGAGTTGGCGCGCTTGGTGGAGCAGTTCCGCGCCAGCCTGTTCCGTGAACTGGATTACCTGCGCGAAGCCGCGAACTTGGAAGAACTGCGGCGCAATCTCGCAGGTTTCCCGCGACTGGTGGTGCCGGAGGTGGTGGCGGATTACTCGACGGGCCGGGTGCTCACCATGGACTACCTGCCGGGCGCGAAGATCACGTCGCTATCCGGCGCGGTGATGACCGATCTGGATGGCAGCGTGCTTGCGGAAGAACTCTTCAATGCCTATCTGAAGCAGATTCTGGTCGATGGCTTCTTTCATGCCGATCCCCATCCGGGCAACCTGCTGCTTACCCACGATCGGAAGATTGCGATCCTCGATCTGGGCATGACCGGCCGGATCCAGCAACGCATGAGGGATCAACTGGTCCATCTGCTCGCCGGCATCAGCGAGGGGAACGGCGTGCAAACGGCGGAGGCAGCCATGAGCATCGCCGAGGCCAGGGAAGAGTCCATTGACCGGGCCGGCTTCACGAATGCCGTGGAGGAAATCGTCGGCGCGGCGAAGTCGAGGAACCTGGCCGACATCGACATGGGAACCATCGTCCTGCAAGTAACCCGCGCCTCGGCCGAAGCCGGCCTGAGGATTCCCCAGGAGATGAGCATGATGGGCAAGGCGCTGTTGAATCTCGACCGCGTGGGCACCGTTCTCAGTCCCGGATTCGATCCCCAGCAGTCGATCCGCCGAAACCTCGCCGGCATCAGCCAGGCCCGGATCCGGGAAACGCTGACCTCCGCGAACCTGATGGGGATGCTGACCGAGGCGAAGCAATTCGTGGGTCAGCTCCCTTTGCGGCTGAACCGGATTTTCGACCTCATTGCCGACAACAAGCTGAAGTTGACCGTCGATTCCCTCGACGAGAAGGGGCTGATCCAAGGACTGCAAAAGGTGGCCAATCGCATCACGACGGGCTTGATCCTGGCGGCCTTGATTGTGGGCAGCGCGATGCTTGCGCGCGTGGATACGAGCTTTCGTCTCTTCGGCTATCCGGGCTTCGCCATCGTGCTCTTCCTCGTTGCGGCAGCGGGCGCGCTGGTGCTCTTCTTCCAGATCCTCGTCAAAGACCGCTGACATGTCGCGGCTGCCACCTCACTCCGCATTGCTGTTGATCGATGTCATCAACGACTTCGAGTTTCCCGCTAGCGAGCGGCTGCTTCGCCATGCGATTCCCGCGGCACGGCGGCTGGCCCGGTTGAAACATGTCGCGAAGGAAGCCGGGGTGCCGGTCATCTACGTGAACGACAACTTCGGCCGGTGGCAATCGACCTTCCAGGAGCAGATCGCGCGCTGCAGCGCTGCCGATTGCCCGGGGCATCCGGTGGCCAGTTTGCTCCCGCCGGAAAAGGACGACTACTTCGTGCTGAAACCCCGGCACTCCGGCTTCTACTCGACTTCCTTGGAAGTGCTTTTGGGTTTCCTCAAGATCCGCACGCTCCTGCTCACGGGCTTCGCCGGCGACATCTGCGTGCTCTACACGGCGAACGACGCCTACATGCGCTCATTTGAACTGATCGTGGTGCACGATTGCGTGGCTTCGGAAAACGAGGCGGGCAACCGGGCGGCCCTCGAACACATGAAGACACGGCTGAAGGCCCGCTCCTTGTCCTCACGGACCTTGGCGGGGTACTTGAAATCCGGGTGACGGGTTACCTGCGATCGGCCAAGGTCTGCGCCGCCGTCGCGTAGGCGAGCGAGGAAAGGCCATTCGCCTCGGTGACGGTGCGGACGTGAGTGGCGTCGCGAATCGCGTGGATCTGGTCCCGCAGCAAGTCGCGCAGCATCTGGCCGTAGAGATCGAACTTCGGCAGGGCCGGCTGCTCGGTGAGCTTCACGCGCAGGTCCACCACGCGGGGCCGGTGGCGGCTGGTGGCCTGCCGCTCGGGCTCTGCGTATCGCTCCACCACCTCGATTTTCGCGCCGGGGAGCAAGGCGATCAGCGCTTCCAGCCCCGCCTCGCTCAAGGTGGCATCGAGGTCGAGCCGGGTGGGCACCCACTCCCGCATGCGGAGCGTGCCTTGCTCGAAGACGATCAGCCAGGCCTGCTGGTCGCGACGCAGCATCTGGTGGAAGCCGTGATACATGTGGGCCAAGGTGGTGTCGCCGTAGTTCACCGCGCACTGGACTTGGTCGATGATCTGTGTCCCGGGACGCGGCAGTTGTTGCGCGGCCAGCACTTCGCCACCGCCGAACCACCATTCGAAGAGGTCGAAGAAATGCACGCCGTGCTCGATGAAGATGCCGCCGCTTTTCTCCGGATCCCAGAACCAGTGATCGGCTCCCAGCGTTTCATCTTGGGCGGCATTGACCAGCAAGGCATGCAACGGGTCGCCGAGGATGCGCGACTCCACCAGCGATTTCACGACTTGGCAGAGCGGGTTGTAGCGCATGATCAGGTTCACCGCGAGGATGCGCCCGCACTCGGCGGCGAGGCGAACCAGGCGCTCCGCGTCGATCATGGTGGTGGCGAGGGGCTTCTCGCAGAGCACGTGAAAGCCCGCCTCGAGCGCGGCGGTGGCGAGACCCGCGTGGGTGAATGGCGGCGTGGCCAAGTGGACGAGGTCGATGTCCGAACGATCGAGCAGTTCTTTGGGCGAGGCGCAGGCATGTACTTGGAAGGCCTCTCCGGTCTTCGCCGCGAGATCCGGTTGGTGATCGGCCACGGCCACGCAGACGACTTCCTCCATCCGGGAATACTCTTTCAGGCAAAATCGGCCGAATCCACCGCAGCCGATCAAGCCGTAACGCAGGGGCGGATGCATGGGAGTTCTTCGCGAGGAGTGTGCCAGCCGGCTTGCGGAAGCGATCTCTTTGAGGTCTCGTCACCTGCTCATGGGGCTGGCACGCGGGTTGCCGGGTAAAATGGACGCCATGAAGTTCTTCATTCCCTTTGCCCGCGATGATGGAGCCGCCGAGCTGATCTACCGCACGGTGGCGAGGCGTTGTGTGGAAAACAGTGGCATCCAGTTGACTCCGGATCGTGTCTTCGCCGTGCGTTATCGTTTCCGGGAAAGCGAGTATCTCGCGCAGGTGGGAATTTCGCATCCTCCGGGCGAGCCGGAGGTGGTGATTTGCATTCTGGCCTCCGAGGTGGCGTTCTTCATTTGCACCCGGATGCATGGCGTGAACTACGGAACGCCGATGATCATTCCCCGCAATCTCGTCTCGGATGTCGAATACTTCAATGGCGTCTGTGACGAGATCGCTTGAGCGGCGTTCTGCAAACCGGGAATGCCGCATGCAACGAGGAGGAGCCATGAAAGCAGGTCTCCAGCGGCCGACAGCGGTTCCTGAAGAAGGAAGCTTGGCCAAGCTGCGGCGCGCGGCCGACGGCTGCCGCAACTGCCCGCTCTGGCAGCGGGCCACCCAAACGGTGTTTGGCGCAGGTTCCAGCAAGGCGAAGTTGGTGATCGTGGGAGAGCAACCTGGCGACCGCGAGGATCTTTCCGGCAAGCCCTTCATCGGGCCCGCGGGAAAGCTTTTGGATCGCGCACTGGCGGAGGCCGGCATCGAGCGCTCGAAGGTGTGGCTGACCAACGCGGTGAAACATTTCAAATGGCAGCCGCGGGGAAAGGTGCGATTGCACCAGAAGCCTTCCGCGGGCGAGATCGAGGCGTGCAAGCCATGGTTGCTCGGCGAGTTGAACCGCCTTGGCCCTGAGGTTCTCATTCTCCTCGGAGCCACGGCCGCGCGTTCTTTGCTTGGTCCGGGCGTCAAGGTTATGGCATCGCGCGGAGTGGTGGAGGCACCGTCGCTGGCTCCGCTCGTGGTGCTCACCGTTCATCCTTCCTCACTGCTGCGCATTCGCGATTCCGAGGCGCGGGATGCTGCCTACCGGACTTTCGTCAACGATCTGGCAAGGGCGGTGGCGCGGTAACGGAGACACCGATGGCGCGACTCCTGCGAGGGGGAGCATCCATGGGAAACAAATCCAAGGACGAGTGTGACGAGCAGCCGCAGCGACCTGAACAATCGCAGTCCCATCAGCCGGGCCGGGAGACCGAGATGAGGCCGGCTCCCAAGTATGAACACCCGGCCTTGAAAGGCAGTGGACGCCTTCAGGACAGGGTCGCGCTCGTGACGGGCGGCGATTCGGGGATCGGTCGTGCCGTGGCCGTGGCATTCGCGCGGGAAGGTGCGGATGTCGTCATCGTCTATCTTGAGGAAGAGGAAGACGCGCGCGAGACCTCGCGACTGGTCGAGGAGAAGGGGAGGCGCTGCCTGCTTCATTGCTGCGACATCGGCCGGAAGAGCGAGTGCGAGGAGGCAGTCCAAGCGGCGATCGATGCGTTCGGGCGGCTCGACATCCTCGTGAACAACGCCGCCGAGCAGCACCCGCGTCCCTCGATCACGGAGATCCGCGAAGAGCAATTGGAACGGACGTTTCGCACCAACCTTTACTCGATGTTTTTCCTGACGGCGGCGGGGTTGCCTCACCTTGAGGCGTCACCGTGTCCCGCCATCATCAACACGACCTCCGTGACCGCTTACCGGGGAAGCCCCAAGCTGCTCGATTACTCCGCGTCGAAAGGGGCGATCGTGAGCTTCACCCGGTCGCTCGCAGGCCAACTGGCCGATCGCAAGATTCGGGTGAATGCGGTGGCTCCCGGGCCGATCTGGACGCCCTTGATTCCGGCGACCTTTCCTCCGGACGAAGTCGCCACCTTCGGTTCCGATTCGCCGCTCGGCCGGGCAGGGGAGCCGTGGGAGTGCGCGGAGTGCTACGTCTTTCTCGCCAGCGAGGCGGCCAGCTACATGACGGGACAAGTCCTGCACCCGAACGGCGGGGAGATCATCAATGGGTAGCCGGTTGCTTGGGCGGACCCCTCACTTCTCCACCGGCAGGCGGTTGGCGAGAACCTTTCGCGAAGCCATCCGGGCAATCCCGCCCAAGGCTCCCGCGAGTGCGGTCCATAGAATCGCGTGCTTCCAGCTGACCATCGGTACGGCGGGATTCCGCGGGGGTGGGCGACCGGTCATGCTCCTGAATCCGCTCGCGGCCAAGCGCCGGGTGGATCGGTCGGCCAGAGCCGGCAATGCCAAGGCGACGGCTTTCAACAGGTAATGTTTGGTCTGGGCTTTCATCGGCGGAAAGACGTCATGCTTCGTGAGGGGAAAGCTCTTTCAGGTCGGACTCGGCAGGACCGGCGATGACCTTGCCGTGGGCGGCGAAACGCGAACCGTGGCAGGGGCAGTCCCATGTCTGCTCCGCCGGATTCCACGCGACGATGCATCCAAGATGCGGACAGACCGCGCTGCACAGGTGAAGCTCACCTTGGGGATCCCGATACGCTGCGATGCGCTCGCCATCGTATTCCATGACCTCGCCTTCGCCCGACTTGAGGCGCCCGGGGTCTCCCTCGGGAGTCTTGATGCGATCCCGGACCATGTGGACGGGGTAGTCGGCATTCTCCTTGAGATACTCTTTGATGGAAGGAGCCGACTTGCGGCCGGGCCGGAAAACTTCGGTCCACGGATGGACGATGCCCTTCACCCAATCGCGCGCCATGATCGCGGCGGCAGTTCCGAAGGTGTAACCATTGCCGGAGAAGCCGGTGGCGATGAATTGGTTCTCCGCCGACTCACCGATGAATGGCAGGCCATCCACGGTTTCCACCACTTGTCCGCTCCAGCGATGGGTCACGACTGCCTCTGGTAGCCACCGGGCAAGCCATTGCTCGAGCCGGGTGAAGCGAGCGGCAGTATCGGCCTCTTGGCCGGTCTTGTGGTCTTCTCCTCCGAAAATGGCGAGGCCGCTGTCCCCGAGTTTCTCCATGCGGAGATAGCGGAAGGGATCGGCCGTGTCCGACCAGATGAGTTCTTTCACTTGGGCCGCCGGAATCCTGGCAGCAACGGCGTAGCTGGAATAGAGAGCGAGTTTTGTCTGGAAAAAGGCCGCTCCCAAGGTGTTCGCCGAACCTTGCAGGGGCACATGGGTGGCGATCACCACTTTCCGATAGCGAAGGTTGTGGTCGGCGGCCGTCACCCGTCGTGGCTCGTCTTCAAAGCCGTCCACCTCCGTGTTCTCGAAGATCTTGGCACCGTGGTTGACTGCATCCCTCGCCAAGGCATGCAGATACTTGAGGGGATGAAACTTCATCTGGTCGGGAAAGCGGATGGCCGTGCTCCCGGTGATGGGATTCACGCCGTCGATCCCGACATCGAATCCAAGCTCGCGGATCAGGTCCGCTTCCTGGCGCAATGAGACGCCTTCGAGGCTTTGGTCGGCCTCCTCGGCCGCGGCCAGATAGCCCGGCACGAGACCCAATCCACAATCGATGGAGAGTGACTCGACCGCGTCCCGGATCAACACCATCGCCTCCTTTCCCGCCTGCCACGCCAACTGCGCCTGCTTGCGGCTGAAGGTGGCGATCAATTCGGACAAACGGGTGTCCGTCATGTAGGTCAGGTGGGCGGTGGTATGGCCGGAATCGCGCGCCCCGATCGTCTCTCGCTCCACGAGGGTCACATGCCGTCCCTCGCGAGCCAGCAGCCACGCAGTAGTCACTCCGGTGATCCCGCCTCCGATCACCAGTATCTCGGTTTCAATGTCCTCCGCCAGTGGGGGAAAGGCGGCCTCGACGGGTGGGTCCAGCCAGTAGGGCCGGCTCGCGGAGGTCGCCGGGATCACGGTCTCCTTCATGAAATCCACTTTCGCAGGGGGCGTGCCATCGAAGCCCTTCCGTCACAGCGAGGAAGGAGCGTCGCCCGTGGTTGCAGAATGTCGGAACGGCGTGCATCCCGCCCGTTTCAGATGATCTGCAAGTGGGGACGCATTTGCAGCTCGATCACGTCGCAACGCGCTGGCTGGCCCGCCACCAAAAGAATGGCGCGGGCTACATCCTCCGCCTGTAGCATTTTGAGAGACTTTTGCATGGCGCGTTGCTGCTCGCTGGTCTCGTCCACCATGTCGGTTCCGATCGTGCCGGGTTCGATCAGGCAGATGCGGATGCCGAGCGGATTCGCCTCCTTGCGCAGCGAGCGGGCGAATCCGCGAATGCCCGCTTTCGTGGCCACGTAAACCGCAGCTTCTTCCTCGGCGATCTCCGCGCTCATCGAACCAGTCATGATGATCTGGCCGCCGCTCCCTTGCATCCGCCGGATCGATTCCAGCGAGCACCCGACGTAGGAAAGGAGGTTCACGTTGATCACCTCGCGGCAGTCTTCATGCGACATCGAGGTCAACAGGCCGTGGGCACCAAGACCGGCGTTGAGAACGGCGATGTCGAGTCCCCCAAGCCAATCGTCGGACCCGTTGAAGAGGGCCTCGATGCCGTCCGGCTTGCCGAGGTCAACGGCGATGCCGCCGATCTCCGCGCCTTGCTGCCGGCCGGCGTCGATCGCGTCGGCCACGTGTTGCCTGTCGCGACCGCAGATGAAAACACGACAGCCTTGGGCGGCGAACATCAGGGCGGTCGCACGTCCCACACCGGTCGATCCGCCGGTGATCAGGACTCGGTTTCCCTCCAGCGATTCAAGCTCCATGAAATGCCGATCCATGCATGTTGGTTCGCTCGCGGCGTGCCAGATCACGGACGGCCATTGTCCCGGCTGCCCTATGCCGACCGGTCGCGGGTTCCCGGTGCATGCACCGCGGCCGGTTTGGGGCCGGCCGCGGGCATTGCTACCATGATGGACACATTCTGCCTGGAAAGAGGAGGTGCCCGCAGCTCCCCCCCAGGACCACGGGCACCGAATGCGTTTCCGCAATTGCCCAGACATATGCCGCGCTTCGCAGGAATTGCAAATGAGATGCAGCTAGGGATTCTACGAGTGCCGTAGTCGCGGCAGGACTGTTTGCCGGTTCGGGGAGGAAAGTTGTGCCGGCTTGCGGGACCGGATCCTCGTTAATTCTACGTATCCTTACGAGACTCGCGGAAATTTCGGTTGTGCGAATATCTAACGTGCACGACGGCACGCACCGGCAAAAACACCCGTTTCACCCTATGCAATTCCGTCGCCTGCTGCCGGCCTTGTTGGCAGGAATCCTCAGTTCAACCGTGGCCCACGGCGCGCCTTCCGAGAAGGTCCGTCTGCTGATCAAGCCGAAGCCGGATATGCCGGAGGCGGCCCTCCACGCGCTTCTCTCCGCTCACGGCGGCGAGGAAACCCGCACCATTCCCGGGGTCGAGACCCGCGTGGTCGAGGTCCCGCGTCAGACGGCGCTGAAACTCCTTCAAGTGCTCAAGAACCGCCGTGAGGTGGAGTATGCCGAGCCCGACGCCCCGGCCCACGCGTTTGCCACGACCAATGACCCGTACTTCGCCAACGGCTCCCAGTGGTATCTTTCCAAGATCCAGGCACCTACTGCTTGGGATCTCACTACCGGCGCGCCAGGTGTGATCGTGGCGGTCTTGGATTCCGGCGTGCGTGCCTCCCATCCCGACCTTGCGGGAAAGGTCCTGGCCGGCCGCGATTTCATCGATGGCGATTCCAATCCCACCGATGAAAACGGCCACGGCACCGCCGTCGCCGGCTTAATCGGCGCAGCGACCGGCAATGGCATGGGGATGGCCTCTGTCGCATGGAAGACATCCATTCTTCCCGTGAGAGTCCTTGGCAAGGACGGCAGCGGCTCGCACTCGGGCATCGCCGAGGGCATCGTCTGGGCCACCGACCAAGGAGCGAATGTCATCAATCTCAGCCTCGGCGGCACCGGCTCGTCGTCCACCCTGCAGAACGCGATCAACTACGCGTGGAGCAAGGGCGTGGTGATCGTCGCCGCCGCCGGCAACAATGGCGACAGCGTGCCGTGCTACCCCGCCGCATGCACCAATGTCGTGGCGGTCTCGGCGACCAATTCCTCCGATGCCCGCACTGACTGGTCGAATTACGGCAGCTACGTCGATATCGCCGCGCCGGGTGCCAACATCCTCACCCTGTCGGGTTCAAGTGGCTACGCGGCCATGGATGGGACGTCGTTTTCCAGCCCGGTGACCGCCGGCGTCGTGGCCCTGATGCGGGCCGCGAATCCCACGTTGTCGAATGCCAACCTCGTCAATGCGCTGCTGGCAAACGCCGACGATCTCGGTGCCAGCGGCAAGGACTACGACTTCGGTCATGGCCGCGTGAACGCCCGCCGGGCCGTCGCCGCCGTGGGCAGTGCCGCCAGCGCTGTCGACGTCACCGCGCCGGCCGTGACCATCCACTCGCCGTCCGCGGGTTCGACCGTCAGTGGTGTGGTCGGGGTCAATGTCTCGTCCAGCGACAATACCGGCGTGATCCGGCTGGAACTCCATATCGGCGGCAGCCTCTACGCGCGGAGTTCTTCGTCCTCGGCGACCTTCACTTGGAACACCGGCAACTTCCTCGACGGCACTTACCTCCTCGAAGCCCGCGCCTACGATGCCGCGAACAACGTCACCAGCAGCAGTCGCAGCGTGACCGTCAGGAATTCACCGGCCACCGACAGCATCGCGCCGGTCGTCTCCATCACCGCACCCGCCAATGGAGCACGGGTCAAAGGCCTGTGGAACCTCAAGGTGAAAGTCGCTGCCTCCGACAATGTCGGCGTGAGCCGCGTGGAGCTCTATGCCGATGGCAAGTTGGTGGGTACCAGCAGCTACGCCCCGGCCACCTTCACTTGGAGTGTGCGCAAGGCCACCGCCGGCTCCCATGTCTTCCAGGCCTACGCCTACGATGCCGCCGGAAACATCGGCGCGTCGTCCACGGTGACCGTCTATAAGTGAGACCCGCCCATGGACCACGCCATCCGCCAGGCCGTGGGGTAGGGAGAATGGTTCCGTCCCCACCGCCACGACCCGGCTGATGCCTCAGGGAGCGGCGCTTACAGCTTTCCCTTCAGTGCGGCGAACTGGCTCTTCATCCTTGCCAGTTCCTTCTCGGCTTTGGCGATCTGCCCGTGCAGGGACTGGAGTTCGGCCAGCTTCTTGCCGATCGGTCCGGCGGAATAGCTCGCGGCGACCGGCGCCTCGCCGCTCGCGGTGACGCCGCTGCGAATCCACGAGGCGATGGTCAGCGGCGAGAGCTTGAATTTTTTGGTAGCGGCCATCTGGCCACCGCGGCCTTTCTCGGCATTCACCTTGTCCACGTAGGCCAGGATCTCGGCCTTCTCCTTGGTCGTGTAGCGTCGCCCTTTCGATGCATTGATTTTTGTAGTGCTCATGACAAGGGTTCGCCTAACAAGTGAAGCGAGGGGGTGCAAGCGGAGGGTGGCGATTCTGACGCGATCACGTGATTCAAAAAGCTCCGGCAGCGGGGCATCATGCGCGCGTCCTGAAAAAGTTTCATGCCCCCCCCGGCACCTCCCGACATGAACTGTTCGACCTCCCCGACCGCCCTCTTCGTGGTTTCCGCCATCGGCCCTGACAACAGCGCCCGGATCTTCGGCACCTGCTCTTCCGAAGACGAGGCTGACCGCTTGATCGCCCGCCTCGCTGCGAAGCTGCTCATTTACCGCCACTGGCAATGGACGCCGTGGCACGCGCGCGAGTGATCGCGAGCGGCACGTGATTCAATCTCCCATCCCCCCTGCCGATGACGACCTCCCCCCGACGTCGGCGCGCGAATCGCCAGCAATTCGCGCGCACCCCTGATCTCTACCACTCCCGTCCGGAGAATCGCTTCACGAATGCCGGATTCGGCCCATGGCTGCTGGTGGCGTTGGGGGTCGCACTCCTTTTCGGGATCGTTCTCGTCACCCAGTGACGTGATTGTCCCGGACATCGGCAGGAAGTCCGTGGCCGCGTCTCCAGTAAAGGAAGAAGCCGGAGGGGCTTCGCGGTGTCGCCGCGGGAAATTTTTCCCGAAATTTTCCCTAAACCGGGGCCAGTGGAAGCACATCCAGTGAATGGCCATGAGCGGCCACGGTCAGGATTCTCCCTCCGGAACTCGACGGCGGTTGCCCCGGATCCTTCCCCCCGGGGCAGCCGCAAAGTGACAGCCGTGCTACTTCTGGGTTGCCGGATTCGGCGGGGACTTGGGCGCGCCGACGCGCTCGCTTTGGATTTGATTCTTCCGCTCCCGGAGTTCTTTGAATCTCGCTTTCTGATGAGGGAGATCGGCCAAAGCGTTCGCAAGCGAAGTCAGACCGAAAATCAGGAAAATGGCATAGCTCGCCAGATTGCCTTGGACCACAGCCTTTGACACCTGCCGCGGATCGCATGCGGGAAGGCGTCCTCGAATCGTTCGGGATTCGATCCAAACCGAGCCGATCCAGAAAGGGACGAGCATCACGATCCATGCGACGGCACTACCCACGTCCATCCATTCCGTGGGGATCGTGCCGCCGGAGAACGCCGTCTGCATCACCGTGGAGGACACTGCCGGGTGAGGTTTCAAGCCCATCGCGGAGAGTCCTAACGCGATAGGTGTCAGACCTCCGAGCCACAGCAGCCAAGCCACCGGGATGCCGGCAATCGTGGACATCCAATTGGCCGAGAGCGATAGCCTGTAGGATTTGCAGTAGCTCAACTTGAGGACCCGCATCACAAACCATCCCTCGATTGCCGCGATGATGAAGATCCCGATCAGGGTCGCAAGACTGTGGGGCAAGAAGGCAGGGAGAGCGACATTGGCGAGCATGATAAGGCGAATCGCCGGCTGTGGGTTGGGGATTGCCGTCCATCGTGGAAAATTCACCTGTGACAGGTCAATCATCGGAACCTTTCATCTTCCGTTTGCACCCTGACGGACTTCCCCGGATTTTCGTCCATGCCCCGCCTCTACGATCACATCGACCTGCGTGTGCCATCGCTTCAAGAGGCCGCGCCATTTTATGAGACCCTGCTTCCGGCCCTCGGTTTCACTCGCCGGGTGGAGGTGGAGGACTGGCTGCAATACGAGAGTAGCAGCGAGCCAGCCGGTGCCTTCTTTGGCGTGACTGAATCGCCGGCCCATGTCGCAAATGAGAACCGCATCGCCTTCCGGGCGGAGAGCGATGGCGAGGTGGATCGCCTTGCCGAGGTCGCCGTCCGTGCCGGCGCGACAAACGTCGAGGGGCCGATGCCTTACGAACCGGGCTACTACGCGGTCTTCTTCGAGGACCCGTTCGGCAACCGCTTCGAGGTGTGCCACCGGGAAGAAGTCTAATCCGGGCGACGCCGTCTCATTCTACCGCCACTTCATCGCCAGCTTCTCCCGGAATTTCTCCGGGAAGCGCTGGTCTTCCAAGATCGCGTCGAGTTGTTCCAAGCGAGTACGGACGGCGGCCCGCAGCAGCCGGTGGGCGTCTTCTTCCCGGCCGCGGTTGCAGGCCTCGGCGGCGAGGGATTGGAAGGCGGAGGCTGCTTCCGCCCGGTCGGCCTCATTGCCATCAAGCAAGGTCTTCGCTTCTTCCAGGGCATCCCGCCAGCGCCCGAGCCCCGTGGCCGCGCGGACAAAAATCCTCCGCGCGGCGGAAAAGGACCGCAACTCGGCGGGCAGGCTCTCCACGAAAGCCAGCGCCTCACGATACATGCCGAGATCCAGCAGGTCGGCGGCCCGGCTGATGCTCGCCTTGGAGTCTTCCATGGAGACGCTCATGGTGGAGGTGTCGCCTGACGACTATCGGTTCGGCTGAATGCGGGTGATCTTCGTGCCCTTGAAGCTGAGACCGGCCATCAGGCCCTTCTGGTTGAATACATACGCATAGACCCCTTGGTCGATGGTGCGCGAGGTGATGGTGTGGGCAATGCCCCGGTCCACCACGACCAAGCCGGGGCTGCTGCCGACTTCCCAACCGGCGGCGCGGTTGAGTTGGGCCACCTCCGAGGAACTCATCAGGAACAGCGCATACCCGTATTGCTGGGCACCGGCCTGCAGGCCGTACGAGGCACCGGCGGTCTGGTAGTAGCCTTTCACGCCCCCGTCGCGGCCGAAGAGGACGCCGTTGCCGGCTTCCGCGCCGACCATCAGGCCACCTTTGGTAATGTGCGGAAAGACCAGGATGCCGGCGGCGGAGCGGCCCAGCTTGCGGGCTCCCGGATCGCGAGCATAGAGATCTTGCAAGGCGGCACGGGCATCGCTGGAGATTTCCCCGCGGCTGGCGTGTGCGGCATTCGCGCGGGTGACAGGTTCGTAGGCGCATTGCGTGAGCAGGCTGGACGCAGTCAAGGCCAGGGCCACGCGGCAAATGAGTGGAATCGATGTGCTCATGGTGGTTGAATCAGGTTTGGGTGTCCGGCATCGCGCCTCCGCGAGGTCGCCACTTCGCCGTATGGCGCGACGCCGGTCATCGCTTTCTATCAGGCGATGTGCCACCGGCATCCGGTAGGGAGGCTTGCCGGTTTTCATGCCGTAAGGTATTGCGGGTGAGCCGGTTCGTGCGGGGCGGGTGTGTGCCGGATGCAAGGATTTGCTATCTCGCTCCGAACGCAGCCTGTGCAAGCTGCATGGATTCGCTTCTAACAAATGCAGTTTGAACCGCTTCGCGCTGCCGCGACGGAAGCCGCCCGGGGGGGCTGAAGATTCACTGATCATTCTTTCGTCGCCGGCTCCAAATCCAACGCCGCCTTGCCACTGCCATCCATCAGGAAGGGGACGGATTCATGGGCATGGGCGATCTTCCAGTCATCGCCGACTCGCTTCAGGCCGAGGGTGAGGCGAAACCACAGGTCGATCCGCTCGCCATCCGTCTTCATGCCAGTCAGGCGATTGAGGGCATGGCACCATGAGACCTCGCCATTCGCGGAAATGACAAGGTCCCTGATCTCGTAGCCGATCGGTCCGTCGAAGGTGGCGAACCATCCGGCCAAGTTCTCCCTCAGCGGCTCATCCGCCTGCAAGGGAGGTGCCAGGTAGAAGCCGACCGGATCCTCCACGAAGCACTTCGCCACCGCGGACACGTCCTTGTGCCGGATTCCTTCAGCCCAAGATTCGACCACGGCCGCGATCTCACTCTCGCGCACGGAGCCCGCCATATCGCTCCCAAAGTACACTTCCACGTGGCAAATCTTGCCCGCTTGGATGGTGAAGGTTTCGATGTTGCGGAAGGACCTGCCGTTCTTCGTCACCGCCTCGTAGCGCACGAAGGCCTCCTCCTCGTCCGCCAGCAGCTTCTCGAGCCGGAATTCCTGCACCTGCCGGCTGAAAGGCCAGCACCGTTTGAAGTAGCGGTCCCGGTCAATGCGATCGTCCACCGGGCTACTGAAGGTGAAATGGTCCGCCAGCAAGTTTTCCAGGACTGCGCGATCCTTGTTCTCATATGCCGCCAGATAGGCGCCGATCAGCACGCGATAGAGGTCCATTGGCAAAACCTCGCACCATTCTTTCGAAAGATCCACCAGGGCGAGTGTGGCAACAACAAGGCAGGCCGAGTCATGGATTGGATGCCTTCGTAGCCATAGGTATCCCACCTAGGGCGAAGTTGGGATTAACAACGAGTGACAAAGATGCGGGAAACAGCGCATTATGGGGGTTCCTCCGGAGCGTCTGCAATGCCGGCAGGCGGACTCCAAGTTGGCATTCTCTCCCCATGCCCCTGCTTGTGGTCGATGAACTTCCAGAATACTTTGGCGATCTTCCGGATTGGGCGAAGAAGGCGGTGGTCGGCCACCTTGCGCGCGACTTTCCCAATGCCAGCCCGGAGCAAATCGGGATGGCCGTGAGACGCGCGGCGACCTTGACGGGAACCACCTGCAACCTCGCCGCCTGGTTGGCCGCCGCCGTCATGCTGTTGCGGGAGGCAAAGGCTGGGTAGGGGGCTCGGCTCGCAGTGAGGGAATCCCAGCGGAAGCGTCGTGTCACTTGACCCGCACGACGAGGACGCGGCGGTCGAGCGCGAGTTCGGCTTCGGTGCCGTTGGGATGGTTCGGATACTTTTCGCCAAAGCCATGGGCGCCGATCACGGAGATGGGCACACCGTAGCGTTGGGTCAGCTCGTCATAGACGCGCCGGGCCCGGTCGGCGGAGAGCTTCAAGTTGAACTCTTCCGTACCCTCGACACTGGTGTGGCCCTCGACATCGAAGCCCGCATCGGGGCTGGTTTTGAGCACCTCAAGGATGGCTTTTGCGGTTTCCTCCAGGGCGACCCGCGATTCGGCATCGAGCAGCTCGGCGGTTTCCTTCACGAACAGCACCGGGATGGTGACGTAGGGAAGTTCGCGGCCTTCGACGATGACGACGTTGCGCTCGACGTTGTACACGCGCCCCGGCAGCACAGGCTCTTCGACGATGTGGGTCTCGGTGGTCTCGACCTGAGCGGGCGGAACGACCACCGCGGGTTTTTCGCGGACTTCAATCACTTTCGGACGGATGGCCAATTGACGCCGGACGAGAGTGGGGTCGAGTGGATGCGGGGCGGGGGCATAGGTGCCGGATACGTCCCGCTCCACGACGACCGGTGGCTTGGCCGGAACGACTTTTTCTTCGACGACGGCGGGCGGTGGCTCCGGGACGACCCGTTCTTCGACAACGACGGGCGGTTCTTGAGCGACGGCGTGGGCGATGAGGGCGAGCGCGAGCGGTTGATGGAGTTTCATGGGAATGGAATGCTGGGTTGTCCGCGAGAGGCGGTGAG